>CAZTFJ010000391.1:0-3023 GCA_964612255.1 uncultured Rikenellaceae bacterium
TTCTATGATGTTTTTCAGTATATTATTATTTACGTGGCAACTAATTTTATGCGCAACTAAGGATTTATTATCTACCCCAACACCCCCACCTAAAACCCGCCAAGCACCAACGTTACCAAAAACGGTACGAGTAAGCTTAGCACAATGCCATGAAATAGCGACACCATGGCGTACTCCTTGCCCGACGCCTTAGATATAATGGGTAAGGTGGTATCCATACTGGTTGCTCCGCCCGAGGCAATGGGTGCAATTTTACCAAAAAAAGTTGCAAATATTGGCGCAGCCATAAGGGTTATTACCTCGCGCATAACGTTGGCAAGTAGGGCAACTACACCCAGCTCCTCGCCCCGTAGCTCTGTTATAAATATGCTCGACAGGCTGTAGTAGCCAAAACCGTAACCAACGGCCAGCATATCGTAAAAGTTAACATCCGATAGTAACAGGTAAACCCCGCTAACACCAAGCGTGGTGCCAATCACAGTAACTAGCGGTACCATTAAAATTCTAAAGTTTAACTGGCTTAGGGCTTTAAGCGAGCTGGGGTCGGCACCAATGCCAATGCCCACCAAAAACATCAACAGGTAAAGCGCCCAGTGGCTAAAATCGTTGTGTATAAGCACATCGGGGATAAACTGGAATACTCCCAGCACCACACCCGCAGCAAAAAACGATAGTATTATAAGGCTACCCCTCATGCTCAGAATCTTTGGGTGCAAACCACAACTTGTATGCCAGCCACGACAGCAACACGCTACCCAGCACGCCACCCATTGTAATCAGCAATGCCTTTAGGCCGAGCGTGGGCAAATTTTTCACAATTACCTCATTGGTTCCAATGGTGATACCTAGCAAAAAAAGCAACAGGTAAATGGCCCACATAGTAAACTTGTCGGCTAGCAAACATTATAATAATTACTGTGAGCATATATATTCGCTAAAACAGTGGCGATGGATATTCGCCCTTATCAACCAGCAACTTGAGGTTACTCATCACCACGGGTTTGTCGCCGGGGTAAGTAACACCAAACCATTGCGAGGTGGTGGGTAGCACCTTGCAGGTTGCATTGCCATTTTTTATTAGATGATTTACCACGGTTGGGATGTAGAACTCGGCCTTAGGATTGGCCAGCGAACCGCTTAGAAACTCATTTAGCATTGAGTCGATATGACCAAAGAAGTTGGGTGTAAATCCCCAGAAATTCATCGATACCAACGAGTTTTCATCCACAGTAACCATATTGCCACTCTCGTTTTTGTATTTCACATCGCCGTCAACTCGCTCAATATGGGTACGCTCTACCACATCGCTAAGGAATGAGTCGTTATCGACTGAGCAAACGCCACGCGAGACTGAGCCCTGGTCGCTTAATGTATTCTTAAGATGATAACCTACCATGAAGTACTCGCCCTCTTGCAACGATGGGTTGGCTAGCGCCTTGGCAAGCACGCTAAAGGCATTGGCACCATAAAAATCGTCGGCATTAATAACGGCAAAAGGCTCTTTAACCACATTACGACAAACCCAAACAGCGTGCGCGGTACCCCAAGGCTTTACCCTGTCGGGCGGACAAGCAATACCCTCGGGCAGCATATCGAGTTCCTGAAAAACGATTTCGTAGGGCACCTTGCCATCGAAATGCTTGCCGAACACCTCCAGAAAATCATTCTCAATATCCTTGCGAATAACAAATACCACCTTGCCAAAACCTGCGCGGAGCGCATCAAAAACAGAGTAATCGATAATGGTTTCGCCATTAGGGCCAACGGCATCAACCTGTTTTAGCCCTCCGTAACGGCTACCCATTCCAGCTGCAAGTACTATAAGAGTTGGTTTCATGTGCTATATTTTTATAAAATTTTTACAAAAATGGGGCAAATGCACGAAGAATAAAAATTGCGAGCAAATGTTTTTTTTGATTGATGTTGGATATCTTTTCTTGTCGACCTAACGACTTTTGATACAGGCGTATTTAAACCCTCACACTGTCCAACTATATCTCCAAAACCTTTACGCTAGCCTTGCCCATATACCCCCTAACCGACATAATTGCCTCGCGATGATTACCACAAGGCGTTAACGTTTCGTTTAGTAAATCGGCAGAGTTACCCACAAACTCGGGGTTAAAGTATCCGTAGCCCTCTATTGTACCATTCATAACCTTTATAAACGAACGTTCATCGGCATGCCTACCATCGTCAACCATAATAAAGTTTTGGTTACCTAAACTTTGGCTAGCCAGGGCATTCTCTACTCGCTGATTGTAATCGTAGGGCGATTCTTGCCCTATGCAAGCGCCCTTACATTTTCCTATTTGCTGATGAAAGCAGGCGTTGGCCGATTTGTACAAACCGCAAAGCTTTTGGCATAACGCGTACTCATCAACTATGCGATAAAGGAATGATTGCGCTTCGGACTGGTTGTCGAAACTTACAACGGGCAGGTTGTTGCTGGTTCCAATTTTTTCGATGCTTAGGTTAATGTATCCGTTGGTATCGGTTTTCTGAAAAATGCCCACTACCGAGTTGCGCCTACGTACCCGCTTATTGTATTTGGGTAGATGTTCTTTTATAGAATCGGCCTCAATTAGCAGGGCAATTAGCTCGCTTCCCGTTAGTTCAAAACCAATATCGGCAAGCTGCGATAGCATTTCGGTTGCACGCTTAGTTTTTGGCCTGGCGGTGTGATCCAACACCCTACGACGAATATTCACACTTTTACCTACATAAATTATCTTCCCTTCATTATCGTAGAAGTAGTAAACGCCAGTTGCTTCGGGCAAATCGGCAATGGTTTTTGGGTTAAGGTTAGGTGCTAAAGTCGATAAAATATCCTCGCCCTCGGTTGCTAAATTGGGCGCAATGTGCAGCAACTTCTCAAATAGTTTAACCGTGGCCAACGCATCGCCAGCTGCCCGGTGCCTACCATTGATTGATATACCCAGATTTTCGCATAGGTTACCAAGGCTATACGATGGATAGCCCGGCATATGCTTGCGCGACAGCTTAACCGAGCAAAGGGTTTT
>CAZTFJ010000392.1:0-3017 GCA_964612255.1 uncultured Rikenellaceae bacterium
AGAAGTACCTTCGTCTAGAGACCAATTAACAGTTACAGTATAGTAACCAGGTGTTTCATTAGTAATGTTGTCTCCACCAGGCACAAGAGCATCAAGAGAACCACCAAAGTTGGTGTTAACCCGAATAACATCAGGGTCAAGTTCGATTTTCCAGCCATTTGAATAGCGGAACTTATAGTCACCAGCAATTAGGATTAGTTCCGTAGTTTCGAAAGACATTGCATTAAGGTCGAATGCACTAGCTGTTAGTGGTGTGCTTGAGCTCCAGCTGTCGGGTGTTGCACCGCCAATAATGCCCCATTCTACTCTAGCAACAACGGCAATATTCAGTTCGCTGTCATAAACTACATGGTATAGCCCACTTTCGGGTACAGTGAACTGAGTGTTCGATTCCATAATGGTTCCTCTAGAGAACCAACCTCTAGGCTCATCAGCAATTTTATCTGCCTCTAGTACTTCGGCATAATCAGCACCTGGACCATAAACTGTAGCTTCGCCACCAGTTACTTTAGCGATGTTGAAACCACCAGTTTCTGATACAGCTATATATATTTCAACTAAACTGCTGCGATCACTATCATCCACCTCATTCTTAGTGGCTTTCATAAGTCCTTTAAAGTCGTAATCTGTAACGGCTGTAGCGTCGCCAAACACATAAAATCCATCCTCAACAAGTATTGGATCGGGATCTGGTTCATCGTCTTTACATGATGTAAATGCTACAAACATGGCAAGCATTAGCCACGATAGCTTAAGTAAACTTCTAAATGATTTGCTTTTCATAGTTGTGTTGTTTAGTTAGTGAAAAATTTAATTATTGTGTGTAATTGAAATTGTGTGAAGTATATTTCTCAGAATGATTTATTCCAAATTTGGGTTTGCATCAATTGCCCATTGTGGAATTGGGAAAATATTCCATTCAGGTCCATTAGCTGGTTTTTCCCACCAAGCTTGGTTAAACTTGCCAAACCGAATCATATCCTGCCTGCGATGTCCTTCCCAGAATAATTCTCGTGCACGTTCCTCTAATAGCATATCTAGGTCAACACTTGTCCAAACGTCGTTTGTTAGACCAGCTCTATCTCTAATCTCCTGAACAAAAGAATCTCCATTTTTCCCTTGTCTTATTAATGCTTCTGCTTTCATTAGCAACACATCGGCATATCTGAAAAGAGGGAAATCATTGCTTAAATTCTCTTTGGCACCTTTTTTAATCTCAAATTTTTTAATTCGAGCACCTGACATTCTTATTTCGGCTGGACTAGCATTGGCTGCAGTCATAACCAGATGAGGTATGTCGGGAGTGAGAACTAGAGGAGCACTGGCTACCTGATCGGTAATGGGTGAACCTTTTGAGTCGTATTGTTGACCAATTAAAAAATACTCTTTGCGTAAATCATCGTCATCATACCGATTGAATTGTAACTCAGTTGCTGCAAATCCATTCCAAGGTCCAGCAAGCATATCGAAGGTTAAGTTATGGTTGTAATGTAAGGTACGCATATGCAACCTAAACCCATGGTATGTGTCTTCATCAAAAGGAATGGTAAATATATTCTCGGGAGAATTATCGTTGTTCGTTACAAATGGTGCCAGAGGATCAGATTCGAGGCTATACTTACCTAAATCAATTACAGAGTCACAAGCATTCTCTGCGAGTTTCCAGTACTCTGAATTTTCTGTGCCTGTGTAAACGGCATGGTTCAGGTAAAGTTTAGCTAACAATGTGTAGGCCATACCTGGGCTAACAGCAGTTTTAGAAGGGCTGTCTGGAAGAAGTGGAATTGACTCTTCCAACTCAGTAAGGATATTATTGAAGATATCTGATCTGGATGTTTTGCCAGGGCGCTCAACTGCATCGAGGTATGATGTTTCGTAAGGTACATCACCATAATTGTCAATTAGTAAGTAGTAATAGTAAGCCCTCATAACGCGAGCTTTTGCTATGGCAACATCAACAACTTCTTCGCCTGCTTGGGGGGTAAACTCATCGATAAACTTATTGCATTCAACTACTCCGCCATAAAATAGGCTCCACATACGGTTAACGGTTTCTACGTTGTTGTCCCATGAGTGGTCATGTAGTACTCGCCATTTACCTCCATCGTCCCAATCGCCAGCCCTAACAGGGGCAACAGCACCGTCACCAGTAAGTTCTTGAGCAAACCACCAGTTTCCGTTATCGTCAATCAAATTCTGTAAAGGCTTATAGATAGGTATCATCTTAAGCACAGGGTCGGCAGTGTAGGCATCCTCTGGAATCCTATCGTACAGGTTGTCGTCAAGGTCGGTACATGATACCAGCGATGCTAATACTGTTGCAATTATTATTAGTTTTTTCATGATATAACAAAGTTTATAAAGTTACATTAACTCCAAAGGTGAAAGTCCGTGTCTTGGGGTAAACGTTATACTGGTCAAGACCAAACGAAAGACCATCGAAAGAAATTTCGGGGTCAATACCTGAATAATTGGTGAGGGTTAATAAATTGTTTGAAGCAAAATACACCCTAATGTTTTCAAAACCAGGTACATTTTTAAAGTTGTAACCTAGGGAGATATTGTCGAGACGAATAAATGAACCATCCTCAAGGTAGTAGCTGCTAGGTTTGGGATTATCGTCTAAACCATTTTCCTTTTCAGTAATGGCTGATACTAGAGCATTTGTATTAGGTAAGGCTATGGGGTTGCCAAATATCAAACGTGTTGTGTTGAAAATTTCATAACCATAAATAGCCCGCAGGTTAAAGCTCATATCAAAGTTTTTGTAAAAAGTAAAGTAATTGGACCAACCCATTTCGAAATCGGGTTGGGCATTACCAACAATGCGTCTTTCGGCAAGAGTAATATCGCGGGTAACACCTCCAGCCTCGGTGTAGAAAAGGAATTTTCCATCAGGTGAAATACCTGCGTACTCAGGCATATACCATGTGCCAATGGGGGTGTTAGGCATTACTACTTGGGTCCAGTTTCTGTCGCCCACCAAGCCTGGTCCAGAAAGCCAACCTTCTTGTAAC
>CAZTFJ010000393.1:0-638 GCA_964612255.1 uncultured Rikenellaceae bacterium
ATTGAAGTTATACATAACTCTGAAACTTCTGAAAATTCCGTCTCAGATATCGAAGTGTTTCCAAATCCATTCGAAAATATCATAAATATAACCACAAATTCAGATCTGGGTTTTTATTGCGAAATATATGATTTGGGAAGCAGACTAATTTATAAAGAAGGAATCAACGCAAATAATTCAACATTCGACTTGTCATATTTACCATCGGGAATATATATACTTAAGATATCTTCTATGAAACTTTAGAAAAATTTGCCAAATATTAAGGATTGTAAAGAACTAGTATCCATACTTCATATCCAATCGTAAGAATTTAATGCTAAATTCAAATTATTAACATCAGCTTGGATAAAATCAATATTGTCTTTTTTGAAATTCTGATTTGCATATTTTATAAAGTCTACCGAGTAATACAAGCCAGTAATACTTCCTTTTTTTTCAAGTTTCTCAGAAAGAATATTAGTAATTTGTCCAATTCCGCAACCAATATCTAGTCCTTTTGAGTTTCTGTTAATATTGATATGCTTGATTATTTTCTTAACCAAAGGTTTTCTGAATCTTGTTAAGTTCTCATATGTTATAATTTGACTCATTTGTTGTTAGTTTTGGTTCTTAGTATAACGGATTGGCGGTATGTT
>CAZTFJ010000393.1:648-2999 GCA_964612255.1 uncultured Rikenellaceae bacterium
TGAAGAGTTAACAATATTTGCCAGAGCTAGAATCACATTAAGGATAATAATAAACTTTTTCATGGTTAAGATTTATTTTTGGACGAAATTTTAAATTAATAGTTGGTTGAAAATGATTTTTTGTTGCTGGGATTACATTCATGGTGGTACTTTTCCCTTGTTCATAACGGTTGCAAGTAAGCTACGTAGCCCTGCGTTTAGCCTATGGTGTCGGGTATGCAGGGCTATGGAGTTTACTTGTTGTGTGTGCCCTGCATGAGCAGAGCCCACCTGCTGAAAAGCTCTATAAAAATTTCAAAAATACAAATAATTTTTAAAGAACCAAGTAAGCAGGTGAATTTTCCAGAGGGTGCAAGTCCCTTATGCGCGGATTAACGACCCGAAGCATTAGCAAGTCGCAAGGTGGTTTGCTGCGAAGCAAGCACTGAAGGAAGCGAGACTGCAAAGTTCGGTACTGACGAACAGAAACGGCATATGAGGCTGTTAAGCAAGGATAAGTAACCACAGCTTTACGAAGTCCAAAGAACACCAAAATTGCTTTTCAGTAGATGTCGCAGGAATTGAATGAAGGAAAATGCTCTTACCAGGGGAGGTCTCATAAACTACGAGTAGTTCCATTGAGAAGTCAGCCGAGGTCGTAGTATTTTGCAGTAACGAGCCACCTGAAACGTGAAAAAAAGGGTGGAAGCCTCACAAGCAAAAGAAGGACTGAACTTTAGGTTGTTGCAAATCTTTATCGGATGTGTTCGTATCCAACCGAACCAAGCCCTAAGGAGGCGTAACAGGAATAAACATAAACATAGACAATTGTTTTATGAAGTTAGTAGATGAAATTTTAAGAGTTGGCAACTTAACCCAAGCCAGTAACGAAGTTATCCGCAACAAAGGAGCGGGTGGTATCGATGGCATGAACGTAGAATCCTTAAAAGACTATTTAACAAAAAATAGGAACTTACTAGAGGAACAAATACGTAATTGCACTTACTATCCACAACCTATTCGAGGTAAAGACATACCAAAAGGTAATGGAAAATTCCGCACACTTGGTATTCCAACCGTCGTTGACAGAATGCTTCAACAAGCTGTACTACGAATACTTATGCCTAAATACGAGTATATGTTTTCGGTTTACAGTTACGGATTTCGACCGAAGAAAAACACCCATCAAGCAATTGGTAAATCATTAGAGTACATTAACGAAGGCTATCAACATATTGTTGAAATAGACCTAAAGTCGTTCTTTGATGAAGTTGACCATGTGTTATTATTGCAAATACTCTATCGCAAGATTAAATGTAAAGCAACAATGACACTACTACGCCGATGGTTGCGAACCCCCATTCTTCTCAATGGGAAACTTGTTAAACGCCGTAAAGGAGTTCCGCAAGGCAGCCCAATTAGTCCATTATTCTCTAATATCATTCTACACGAATTAGACGAATTTATGGAATCAAGAGGAATGAAGTTTGTTCGATACGCAGACGATTTTAGTATTTATTGCAAAAGCAAATCAAAAGCAAAATTTCAAGGCAACGAAGTCTATAAATTTCTTAGAGACAAACTGAAACTGCCAATAAACCGAGAGAAAAGCGGAATACGAAAACCCATAAATTTCCAAATTTTGGGTTACGGATTTGTTCCGACTTATCGCAAAGGAGATAAAGGTAAATATCAGCTTATTGTAACTAAGACACGCTGGGAAACTCTTAAATTTAAACTGAAAGAGATTACAAGAAAAACAAGTCCACTAAGTTTTAACGAACGTATTACCAAATTAAATCAAGTAATGCGAGGATGGGTAAATTACTTCAAGTATGCAAGTATCAGCCAGAAACTCAAAGACATTGATAGTTGGGTAAGAAACCGACTTCGCTATTGTATTTGGCACGACTGGAAAAAGCCCGAGCGCAAACGTAAAAACCTTATTCGCTTGGGGGTTAAACCAGATATGGCATACGCTTGGAGCAGAACTAGAATGGGAGGATGGGCGGTTGCCCAAAGTCCAATTCTAATTACCACAATCACCATTGCTCGTCTTAACAAAAGAGGATACGTTTCACTTTTTGACTATCACTCTAAAATCTCGAAATCGGTTTATCAACCCTCGCTATTCCCATAACCTAGAGAACCGCCGAATACGTGACCCGTACGTTCGGTGGTGTGAGAGGCTCTCCCCGTCAGTTTATTTGGCGGGGCGGTCTACTCGATTAGCAAACGTGCTTTTCTTTCAGTCATTGTGCAATACTTACCATTCTTTCCGTTAATAATAATTCCGCTATTTTTTTTTAATGTTTTATTTTTTTTATTGAATTTTGCGATACCACCCGAAAGGTAAAAATAGTTCCACCACC
>CAZTFJ010000394.1:0-2996 GCA_964612255.1 uncultured Rikenellaceae bacterium
AATCTAAAGTCTAATTGACGCTGACAGGAGCTCCGCACGCTGTCAGATCAACTTCCCCCTCAAATACTTTTACAGCAGGGCCTTGTAACCACACGTTTTGGTATTTCTTATCGGCAACCCTGTCGAAAGTTACGGTAAGTGTTCCGCCACGAGCTTCAAGTATGTATGAATTTTTGCTCTCGTTGTACCAGTGGTTTGCTGCTATAGCTGTGGCAACGGCACCCGTGCCACAAGCAAGGGTTTCGGCCTCAACACCACGCTCGTAGGTGCGAATTTTTATGCCTTGGTCGGTAAAGTGAGCAAAGTTTACATTTAGTCCCGCAGGTTGTTTTCCAAATGAGTTTCGCATTAGTTTGCCTTGGTATGGCACATCTATAAAGTTAACATCGGCAACAAATTGTATAAGGTGAAGCGACCCTGTGTTGATAATGTAGTATTCCTCTTCCATCGAAATATCGTCTACATCTATTAGTTTTAGTCGGACTGTTTGCTCGTCAATAATTATGGCTTCATGGTCACCATCGATGCCAGTAAAATGGGTATTATTGCCAATTAACCCCTGATGGTGTGCAAACATTACCAAGCAACGGCCGCCATTTCCGCACATAGCATCTTCGTGCCCATCGGAGTTAAAGTAGCGCATCCTAAAATCGGTTTTCTCATCGTTTTCGAGTAGCATAAGCCCGTCGGCGCCTATTCCAAATTGCCTATGGCAAAGGTTTTCTACCTGTTGGGGTGTAGGATTTAGGCCTAGATCACGATTATCAATAATCACAAAATCGTTGCCTGCACCGTGGTATTTTTTGAAAGGAATTTTCATTTTGGTAATCGGTAATTGGTAATCGGTAATTGGTAATCGGTAATTGGTAATCGGTAATCGGTAGTCAGTAATCAGTAATCGATAATCCTGTTAGTCAGGTAGGAGAATCGGTGCTTAACGATTTTTATTGCAAAACTGGTCTGACTTGGCCATCATTGAGTTTAACATTTTTCCAATTGAAGAGCATTTGTCTAATAATGTTTCCATTAAATCGAGGGTAATGTATTTACAGTCAAATGAAACTTCAATCCAATGTTGTGTTTCTTGCTGTTCTCCATCCGCATCAGTTAGCTTGCTGATAAAGTGTTTTTCATATCGTCGTTTTGCCCAGGCTTCGGCAATTTGCGCACCAACAGAACGCGACGATCGTCTTATTTGATCAGTTAAGGAGTATCTTTCTTCAGCAGGAAATTGCTTTGTAAACTCAAAAATTTCTTTCGAGATTTAACGGGATAACTCATAAACTTCCAAATCGCGAAAACTATTTGCAAAACTCATATCGATGTTTTTTTAGCAAAGATAAATAATACCGAAAAACCACCAATCACCAATCACCGATCACCGATCACCGCCTACCACCTACCGATCACCGATCACCGCCTACCTCCTCAGCACCACAACATCAATTCTTCGGTTACGAGCGCGACCCTCCTCGGTATCGTTGGTGGTTATTGGCTTTTCGTTTTTCATATCTTTTACCTCTACGTTACTAAACCCATTTTCTATTAGGTATTTGGCCACAGCGCCGGCACGCTCTTGTCCAACATCGGGACTTTGAATTGCTTCAAGATCATCGCAATGGCCTTGGATTTCCAGACGAACCGTTGGGTTGTTTTTAACCTGACGAAGCAAGCGATTTAGCTCTGCAACCGACTCGGGTGCCAGATAGGCGCTGTTGGGATCGAATTGGATATTAAGCTCAATGCTAGAGCCTACTGAGATTGGCTTGAGTAAGATATCGCGGTCGATATTCATAAAGGTAGTAACCTGCTTAAGAACCAGATTTTCGGAGAAATACCAGTAGTCGTCGGCTAGTACCTCAAGCAAATACTCATCGCTGGCCATAAAGTTTAGGGTGTAATCGCCGCTAGTGGCACTTGAGTTAACCGAAGTAACAATGGCATTAGTGCGTGTATTAATTAGGTTTACTCTTGCCCTAATGGGTTGTTGTGTATTAGCATCCTTAATCTGACCCGATATGGTGGTACGGCGCACTTGCTGTATCCCTTGCTGCATATTCTGATTGGTGGCGGCAAAGTTTATGCGGCGTACCTTTTCATCAAACACAAAGTTTACCTCAAACTGTTTGTATCCATTAAATTGCACCAGGAAGCTGTTCTGCCTAAGGTCAAAATTCTCGTAAAAAATATTGTTAATGGTTACAATATACTCATCGGTTATGGGAGCAAACAGCACAAACTCCCCATTTTTATCGGTTAGAGTTGAGTAGGAGCGTCCTTGGCTATCGGTGGCGGTTACGCGAACGTTAGAAACATCTAACCGGCCTAATCCTGAAAGGCGGCTGCGGTTTAATATTATTTTTCCGAAGACTTTGTTCTTTTCTACGAAGGGGAAGTAGAGTGTTGAACTTTCATCAATTTTTACATCAATATCCCCTAATGCCTTCGAGAAAGTGCCAGTTTCACCCCCCACTGGATTATACTGAAGTGCATACAGACCCCCAGGGATTTTGTTTAGGTATACTCTTCCAAGCTCGTCTGAAAGTAAATCAATTGAGGTAACATCTCCAGGAATAAAACCAACTTCTGGAGTAAGCTTACGTTGTAAATTAATTAGAACATTTTTAATGCCAGGTTCATTAGGATCTTGAATTCCATTCCCATTAAAATCTTTAAAGAAAATTAAAGTGATATCATTATAACTTATTCGAGGATGTGAACCATTGAACTCTTTCTTGATTCCTGCCTCAATGTATATAGTTTGATATGTTTGAGAAGCTTCCCTGCCATCAACTCTTCTTTGAAGAGAATAAGCTGCCAGTAGGTTAACACGCCAGTTATGGGGTAGGTGCCAGTAAAGTTGAGTTGTAATGTTGGTGTAGGTTGAACGGGAAACAAGGTCGTTGGAGTAGGAGATATTGGCCATCAATTGAAGCTGATCTTTGTAAATATATTTGTCAATATATGGCATAACCCTTAACCTACGATTGGCCCTA
>CAZTFJ010000395.1:0-2979 GCA_964612255.1 uncultured Rikenellaceae bacterium
ATAATTTTAGTTAACAAATATTTGTTCGGCTAATTAAATGCAACTACTTTTTACAGTAATAAACATATACTTTAAAATTAAGAAATGTGTTACACAAAAATGAATCGCATTTGTTTTTTATCATACATTTAGCTGTTGTGTATTTAATTCAACTCTATGAAGATCAACATAACTTGCCAATTTCTTATCGGAATGAAGAATATGGCCAGACAACCAGCTTTTTAGAAACTTAGCCAGGTCTAAAGTAATGGAATCGCTCTTTTGATTCTTAATAAGCCCATTAAGCCTTACAATAAAGGCATTATGCTCTGCCTTATGCTCAGCAAGTTCGGGGTAACAAACCGCTTGCATAAGCTGTTCCTCTCGACTGAGATGATCTCTAGAATAATCAATCAACCGGTGCAGTACGCTATTTACTATAGTCATACCATCGCCCTTGGCCATTTCAGTGTATAACTCATTTATCATACTAACCAACACCCTATGGTCATTATCCATAGTTTTATTTCCACTATCGTACATATCACTCCACTGAAAAAAAATCATAATTCTGATTTATTAAATAATTCTCAAATATAAAAACCCAAAGCGACGGATAAATCAGCTATTTCACCGAATTGCATAAACCCGCATAGGAAAACCTACCCTGCCCTATGCCTCACATTACCAATCAAATTGTTAACCTTACCTACCAAATCGTCGATATCGAAAGGTTTAACTAGGGTGGAATGCGCACCTAAACTGCTGGCCATTTTCAAATAGTTATCGGCCGAAATATAACCTCCACCCGAAATGGCCAAAATTTTAACCTGCGGATATTCTTTTGTTGCAACCATTATTACCTCAATACCATCCTTATCGGGCATTATAACATCGGTAATAATTAAGTTAACACTTACATTCTGTAGATGCAGCATAGCTTGCACGCCGCTTGACGCTAAGATAACCTTATATCCCTGTAAGCTTAAAATATCGCTTATGGTTTCGCGCATTATGGGATCGTCGTCAATAACTAGAATTGTATACATAAGTTTTTGGTATTAGCTAAAAATTCTCATAACCGTCTTCTGTTGTAGCTTTCGAAAGGTTTATTACAACCCCATTGGTTTTGGAACTGCTTACACCATTGCCATTTTGCTTGTTGAACCCATTGGTATGCTTGCCATTAATTTGATGGTTTGCAGGCTTACTTCCATTAACAAGCACATTATTGCTCTTTTTCTCTATCAATTTCTTATGAGTTCCATTGCTGCCCACACTAAAAAAGTTGATAATCTCGCGCAGCTGATCGGCTTGAGCCGCTAACTCCTCGGCGCTAGTGGCAACCTCTTCGCTTGCCGCTGCATTTTGCTGAGTAGCCTGGTTTAGCTGTTGAATGGCTGAATTTATTTGATCGGCACCAGTGGTCTGCTCTGCGCTAGCAGCAGATATCTCTTGAACAAGTTTTGCCGTACGATTTATCTCTGGCAACAGGCTATTAACCAGTTTGCTGGCCTTTTCAGTTGTCGATACCGTCTTTATAGAAAGGGAATTTATTTCATCGGCAGCAATTTTGCTACGCTCTGCAAGTTTACGCACCTCGGCTGCCACCACGGCAAACCCCCGGCCATGCTCGCCTGCTCGCGCTGCCTCAACGGCAGCATTCAGTGCAAGCAAATTGGTTTGGAAAGCAATATCGGTGATAATGGTTATTTTATCGGCAATCTCTTTAACTGATGCCAAGCTATCGCTTGCCGTTTGCTCTACCTGTTGCATACCAGCCTCTGCCTGCAAGGCAATTTTTTCTGTTTGTTGCGCATTGTCGGAATTCTGCTCAATGTTTGCCGCCATTTGCTCCATTGATGAGGAAACCTCCTCGACCGATGCTGCCTGCTCGTTAGACCATTGCGACATCTCTTGCGATGTTCCGCTAAGCTGATCAGATGCATTCGACATATTATCGGCACCCTCGGTAACTTGCATCACCACATCTTTAATTTTATACACTGTATTTTGAAAGTGTTTAACCAGCTCACCAATTTCATCGTCAGAGAGTATCCCTACCTTAGCCATTAAATTACCTTGAGCAACCTCTTTGGCGAAAGTTATTCCGGTTTTAACATCGCGCAAAATATTGCGTGCTAACGACACCGAAACAACTATTGCCAGCAGTATGGCACCAATAGCCAAAATTGCTGTAGCATTTCGAGCACTATCGGCAACTAATGTAACCTGACTGTGAGCACTTATCGATTTTTGATTGGCCAGAGCAATAGCCTGGTTAAACAGCACCCCAATTGCATCGAGGTGTTTAAGGGTTACCTGCTGATAATGCTGCTGGGCCTGTGCAAGTGCAGCTGCGTAATCCTGGGGCGTTGCCTCGTTAAGTATCCGATTTATTTCGCCTGCACTGTTATGAAGATTTTTGTGAGGCTCTTCCATTTTGACCAGAACCGGCTTTAGTTCAGGAATTAATGCTTCGGCATTGGTTCGAGCCTCTCCGTAGTACCATTTCCCGAAATTACAAAGTTGATGGTTTAGCTCAACAGACACTTTGTTGTTCTGTTCAGAATAGATACTCTGGCTAAGCGCCTTTGACCATAAGATATGAGCATTGTAGTTTTGTAGTAACTCTGCTCGAATATCGTCGCTCTCTATTGAGTCTGATGCAGAGCCGCGCAAAGATTGAAACGACCATAAAGAAATGGCGGAAATTGCTACTAAAAGAATTATTACAACCCCAAAGCCAAGGGTAAACTTTTTACCTAATGATAAATTATTTAGTTTCATCGCTAATGATTTTTAGTTACAAATTGTTTTGCAAATTTGGCCTATTGTAACTACTAATACATCAGCAAAAAAAACCAGTTTTTAATGGGAGTTGTAAATACGTGATATTACCTACTACCAGAAAACTAAACAGAGCAACACCCTCTATTTAGCTAATATGGTTGTCCGCTTTGATGCCTAAAATATGGTCTTGATTTTCTTCATTTACCC
>CAZTFJ010000396.1:0-2968 GCA_964612255.1 uncultured Rikenellaceae bacterium
GTTTTCTATTGTTACCCTTACCGATGCTAGCGTAGTTTTCTTTCCTGTAGATGATATTAAAGAGTTGATTTACAGCAATGCTAAATTTGCGTCAAAGATAATTAGCGTTGGAAATGAGACATTTGTTATACCAGTTCTTGATAAGCTTACCAGTGCTGCACAGAACAATATTCGTGGGCGTTTGGCAAAATTGCTTGTTAAATTGGCAACCAAAGTGTATGAGTCCAACTCATTTGTTTTGCATGTTAGTCGCCTTGAATTATCTCACTTTATTGGGTTTTCACGCGAGAATGTAATACGGGTATTAGCCGAGTTTAACGTTGAGGGTTTGATTAACATCTCAGGGAAAAATGTAGAAATCACCAACCTGGCTGGACTCGAGGAGGTTGCAAGGAATAGCTAGTTGTGCTATTCGTCGGAAAATTCAACTAGAACATCGCGATAAGCCGAGAATATTTTCGATTTAGAAACAAACCCAACATATTTCTTCTTATTTATTACGGGAAGATTCCAAGCGCCCGTGCTTTCGAATTTATCCATAACCTTATCCATAGGCTCATCAATTATGATGAACTCTGGTGGGGTTATCATCAGGTCTTTTACGCGAGTAGTTTCATATTTTTCTGTGTCGAACATTAGCTCACGGACATCGTCAAGTAGCACAATTCCAATCATTTCCTCATCATCGTCAACAACCGGGAAAATGTTTCTACGCGATTGGCTAATGGTTTTCACCAGTTTTCCTAATGTGTCATTTGGATGCACAACGCTAAAGTCTTTCTCTACAACATTACCTAGTTTAAGCAGTGTAAGCACTGCTTTATCCTTGTGGTGAGTTATGAGTTCGCCCCGTGCAGCAAGTCGTTTGGTGTAAATGGAGTGGGGCTCAAAGTACATTATGGTTATGTAAGCAATTGTTGAGGTAATCATAAGCGGGATAAAAAGTGCATAACCTCCAGTGATTTCGGCAATCAGAAAGATAGCTGTTAGTGGGGCATGCATAACCCCAGCCATCATTCCGGCCATTCCAACAAGAGCAAAGTTCCCCTCGTTTAGCTCTGTTCCAACGGTATTGTTCAGAAGTTTCGACATGAAGTAACCAGCTACTCCGCCCATAAATAGGGTGGGGGCAAAAACTCCTCCAACACCACCTGCACCAGTTGTCGCAGCCATTGCATAAACCTTAAATATGAGTAGAAAACCCAATGAAGCCAATACAACCCATATGTTTTCTTTGAAAGGATAGAGCAAGCTATTGTTAAGAATATCGGAGGGTTGTCCGTTGAGGAGCGATTGTAGTGTATTGAAACCCTCGCCATAAAGCGGGGGGAAAAGGAATATTAGCACGCCTAAAATAAGTGCGCCCAAAAGAACCCGCTTGTACGGATTGATAATGGTTGAAAAACGACTCTCGAATCGCATTGCTGCACGCGTAAAGTAGAGCGACACCAAGCCGCAAAAAATGCGTCCAATAAGAAAGTACGATATGGTTGTGGCTGTAACTGCAGATATTAGCAGTGGAACAATTGAGGCCATTGTAAGGTCGAGCATTAGCACTTCAAGTGTAAAAACTAAACCTGCCATTGGCGCTTTAAAAATTGAAGCAATAGCCCCTGCTGCCCCACAACCAAGCATAAGGGTTATGGTTTTGTAGTTAAGCTTAAATAGTTGTCCAATGTTTGAACCTATAGCTGCCCCGGTGAGTACTATGGGAGCCTCAGCTCCAACTGATCCCCCAAAACCTATGGTAACAGTACTCGAAAGAATAGATGAGTACGTGTTGTGCCTTTTGAGTTTGCTCCCTCGCCTCGATATTGCGTATAGTATTCGTGATACACCATGCCCAATATTATCCTTAACAAAAAATTTAATGTACAGAACAGTTATTATTATTCCAATTCCAGGCAGAGCCAGGTAAAGGTACCCTAATGAACCCTGATCCATAATAAGCTGAATCATATCGCGAATAAAGTGAACCGTATTCTTCAGAATAACAGCCGATAAACCGCTAAGGATACCAATAACAATGCTTAGTATTAGGATGAGTCGTTGTTGCCCAAGGCGTTGGAGAGCGTGAAGCCAGGAGTATAGCGTTTTGAGTAAAAATCTTCTCATTTTTCGAATTAAAATTTGAAGTGCAAAATTAACAAACCTAATCATTCATACCTAAATCTTTATCTTTGTTTTGTTGATTTTAATATGATTTGTTCCTATGCTAAGCCATAAAGTTATTCTTTTTTTAATTCTATTGATTTGTAACGGTTTTTATTATAAGGTGTTTCCTCAAAATAACTTGCCTTGTTCTGTTGCGAATGCTGCTTTTACCTCAGGCGAAAAATTAACCTATGTGCTAAGCTATACCTGGTTTTTTATTTGGACCGATGTGGGCGAGGTGACTTTTTCGGTAGCTAGCGATGTGAAATTTGATAGAGATGCGCTGCATTTGCACACGCTGGGGAAATCGTATCCGTTTTACGATTGGTTTTTTAAGGTGCGCGATGTGTACGAGTCGTGGGTCGATCCGGTTAGCTTAAGGCCAATTTATTTTAATCGCGATATTAATGAGGGCGGATACACCAAGGAGAATGAGTATGTTTTTGATTGGGAGAAAGGTATAGTAAATGCACGTATCAGAAGGAAAAAGGGTGCAAATAAATTTTACGATATTGAGGTAAAACCCTGCACTTACGATGTGGTAACCGCTATTTACATTGCCCGAAATATTGATTTTAGTAGTTTGCAAAAAGGCCAGTCGTTCCCAATTGATGTTATTCTCGACCGTGAGGTGTATAAAGTAAACTATAGATTAGTTGGCCAAGAGCAAAAGCACGTCAAGGATTTGGGAACGCTAAGTACGCTTAAGTTTAGGGTTGAACTTATTGCAGGCGATGTTTTTAAAAAGGGACAGTACCTATTTGTTTGGGTAAGCAACGATGCAAATAGAATACCTGTTTTTATAGAATCGCCC
>CAZTFJ010000397.1:0-2966 GCA_964612255.1 uncultured Rikenellaceae bacterium
CTACTTAGCCTTTCGCTTATGGCACAAACTGCCACACAACCCGAAGGCGATGGCTCCGAGAACAACCCATACCAAATTGCCACTTGGCAAAACCTTTACTGGTTAAGCCAGCAAAAGGACAATTTTCAGGAATGGGAAAAGAACTACATACAAACGGCTAATATCGATTTTGCAGATGCTGAACCTGCAATAAATACCTGGAATGGTGGAAAGGGATGGGAACCTATTGGCTACGAGGCATGGCCAAACCCTACCTGTTCATTCAAAGGGTACTACAATGGGCAGGGTTATACCATAAAGAATCTTTACATAAACGCCACCGATACTTACGCAGCCCTATTTGCATACACAGAGAATGCAACCATTGTAAATTTAGGCCTAGTTGATGTTGATATTGCAGGAGCCATAAATGGTGTTGCCGCTTTGGTTGCCGAGAGTAATAATACAACAATTGAAAAATGTTACAGCACCGGGAGCATTACCAATACTAGCGATTGGACTACAGGAGGATTGGTAGCCAACAACGCTGGAATGATTAAAAACTCATACTCAACAGCAAGCGTAACAGGTAAAAATGCAACAGGTGGTTTTGTTGGAGATAATTCCTCTGGAATTATTGAAAACTGCTACAGTGTGGGCAACGTTACATCAACAGGTACCGATGGCATTGGTGGTTTTGTGGGGAGCAATACCTACTACGATAACGAGGGCACAGTAATAAACTCGTACTGGGATACCCAAACCTCAGAACAAACAGAAAGCGGAGGTGATGAACAAGGTAAAACCACTGCCGAAATGAAGCAGCAAAGCACTTTTGCCAGCTGGGATTTTGATAACGTATGGGCATTTGAAGCCTCAACTAACAACGGATACCCTCACCTGCAATTTGCTGAACCAACCAATGAAACACCTGAAGCAATTATGCCCGAGGGTTATGGCAGCGAAGAGTCACCTTTTTTAATTGCCACTTGGCAAAACTTGTATTGGCTTAGTCAAAATCCAAATTACTGGTTCGACGAGAACAACTATAACCCTTACTACTTTGAGCAAACTGCCGATATCGACCTTGCCAACGCTACCCCAGCTATCGAAACCTGGGGAATGGGTAGAGGCTGGTTGCCCATTGGTAAAGAAAAAGAGTTTGATTTAGACCACGATAGCAAGGCCTTCAAATCTGTTTATGACGGTAAAGGCTACTCAATTAAAAATCTTTACATAAACAGACCTACAAAGGATAATATTGGACTTTTTGGATACACAGAGTACGCAATAATTAAAAACATCAAACTTGAGAACACAAATATTGTAGGCAACAATAATGTTGGTGCAGTTGTAGGTAAACAAACGGGCTTTGTAGAATACCCTTCTATTATGGGCTTGTATAGCTGTTCAGTAAGTGGTACAGTAACAGGTAACGAAAATGTAGGAGGTTTAGTTGGCGCCAACGAGGATGGCTATATCGAAAAATCGCACAGTTCGATTACAGTTAATGGCGAGTGGAAAGTAGGTGGGCTTGTTGGGTTACATGCAAAAAAAGCAGGTTCAACAAGCACAAAAAGCCATATACTAAACTGCTACAGCACAGGGAATGTAATTGCAACCGACACATATCAAATTGGCGGTTTAGTGGGATATAACTCCTTAAGCGAAATCAAAAATTCATACAGCGTTGGCTCTATTACTGCTCCCCAACAGCAAGATGGTTATGCGTACTCAGTTGGCGGATTAGTTGGATACGATTCGGGTGGGTCAATCATCAACTCATACTGGGATACCGAAACATCAGGCTTTACCACCAGCGAAGGCGGTGAGGGCAAAACCACTGCCGAGATGAAACAGCAGAGCACCTTCACCGATTGGGATTTTGAAATGGTATGGCAAATTAGCGAGTCGGTAAACAATGGGTACCCATCGTATGTAAACTTTGAGCCTCAGGGTCAGGGAACCGAGGAAAATCCTTACCAGATTGCCACTTGGCAAAACCTAAAATGGATAAGCGACAACGCCGAAGAGTGGGATAAGCACTACTTACAAACAGCCAATATCGAATTCCCCGAAGCAATTAAGGACTGGGATAATGGCAAGGGCTGGAGCCCAATAGGCAACAGCACTTACAACTTCTTCACTGGAATTTACAACGGGCAAAACTTCACCATATCGAATCTATACATAAACAGAGATGTTGATTATATTGGGCTATTTGGTAATGTTGAGGCAAATGAAGGCAAACTTATCAATATCAAAATTATTGATGCCGATATTACCGGGGACACATACGTTGGTGGGCTTGTTGGTAGGGCTTACTGGACAAGCATTGATAATTGTCACAGTTCCGGAAATGTTGTTGGATTTAGCCATGTGGGTGGCTTGGTTGGCTCATATGTATGGACCAACAAGATGACAAACTGCTCCAGCTCGGCTGATGTGCAAGGACATACTAGAGTAGGCGGTCTTGTTGGGAATGTTAGTGGCAGTGCTTCAAATGGTGGAATAGAGAACTGCTTTAGCACAGGAGAGGTTATAGGAGAAGAACTTGTGGGTGGATTTGCTGGCGAGGGCAGCGGAGCAAGAATATTCGCATCGCATAGCAATGGTAACGTTTCAGGGAAAGATGGTGTTGGCGGATTTATTGGTACCGCTGTGGGTGGTTCAATCAAAAAATGTTACTCCACGGGCTCTGTAACAGCAGCTCCCGATGAGTATGGCAATGAGAGCTACAACATCGGTGGGTTCATTGGCACTGCCAACAATTCTGCAACTATCGAAAATACCTACGCAACGGGCAATGTTAGCGGTTGTAATGTCGTGGGTGGCTTTGTTGGGTATAATTACGAATCGCAGATAAAATACTCCTACTGCATTGGTAGCGTAACTGCCAATGTAAGTAATGCAGCAGGATTTGCAGCTGTACTCGACGGCGCAACAGTAACAGGGAGTTTCTGGAATACCGAAACATCGGGATTAAC
>CAZTFJ010000398.1:0-2952 GCA_964612255.1 uncultured Rikenellaceae bacterium
TTTGATGTTTTTTTGTTAAAAACAAAAAAAGGGGTTGAATATCCTCAACCCCAACGCAATCATTTAATTTGCATTAGCTTGCAACAATAATCCTAAATACTTCATAGTTATGAGTTTCAATAATACGATGACCAGATTTTAGTATATAATAATCACATCCGCCTAGTTTTTTGAAGCATTTAAAATTGTTACAATGCTCTTTACCGGCCAGCCTTTCAATAACGCTTACCAACAAACCCTTATAGTTTTTAGGCTGGGGTACAATGTAATCTGCAAAAACAACATATTTAGCCAACGCGAAAGCTTTTTCAATTAGCTGCTCGGCTAAAGGAGGATTTACAGAATGAATAATCATGGGCAAAACAGCATAATCGAATCGTGAGTCGAAATTGATGTTGAGAAAATCATCAGCAATAAACTTAAAATTGGGATGAGTAACCTTACTGCTTGCTGCTTTTATCATGCTAGAAGATAAATCGACACCTAAGTATGATTCTACCCCCTTGATGCGGAGAGCGCTGGCCAACTCACCTGTTCCACATCCAACCTCAAGTACATTAACTCCAACCTCTATTTGAGCGGCAACCCGATTAGTTAAGCCGCTAAGCAGTGGAGAGATAAAAATATCGTACCAGTTTTTGTATACCATATCTTCCAAAATATCATTTACAAAAAAGCAATAAGATCAAAAAATGTGTGATTTCAAAGTGGACAACGAAATGTCTTTTTGCATATATTTGCGCACCTTTTCGCAAAACTATGAGTGCAATTTACACAATTATCCTGTTGGTTCTATCGAACACTTTCATGACCCTTGCATGGTATGGTCATCTAAAATTTAAGGAGATGAGTTGGTCGCAAGGATTAGGTCTTTTCTCAATTATTCTGATAAGCTGGGGAATCGCTTTTTTCGAATACATTTTTCAAGTGCCAGCCAACAGGATTGGATTTAAAGGTAATGGAGGACCATTTTCGTTAGTTGAGCTAAAGGTAATTCAAGAAGTTATAACACTAACCGTGTTTATGATTTTCTCGCTACTAGTTTTTAAAACCGAGAGTTTTAAAATAAACCACCTTATTGGTTTTATATTTTTAGTGCTTGCAGTATACTTTATTTTCAAGAAATAAAGGGACCAATAACAAATAAGGCGAGAATAAATTCTCACCTTATTTATAAGTATACATAATTGTCTAGAGCTATCCCAAATCGCTAATACGTTCGAGCTTGTAGGGATCAATAATTTTAATTTTTCTACCATCGAGTTCTAAAATCTCTTCGTTGGCAAAAGCCGATAACGTTCTTATGGCATTCGATGTGGTCATGTTAGACAGGTTGGCTAAATCTTCACGCGACAGGTAAACCCGAAGAGTCACATCATCGTCTTCAAAACCATAGGTATCGCGCAAAAATACTAACGACTCGGCTAAACGACCCCTTATGTGTTTTTGCGTAAGGGTTACAGTTCTACTATTGGACATACCCAATTCTGTTGCCACCGATTTTAAGATATGGTAAGTAAGGGGAGCGTTCGATTGTAAAATCTTAATAAACACACTTTTCTCTATGGTAGCTATAATACAATCTTCTAACGCTTCGGCCGATGCAATGTGGTTTTCATCGGCTAAAAGAGCTCTGTAACCTATAAAACCTATGGGTTTAGCCATACGCACAATTTGGTCGCGTCCGCCAACGCCCTCTTTAAATATCTTAACTTTACCTTTGGTTAAGCAAACCAATCCTTTGGGTACATCGCCATCGCGATAAATAATTTCACCCTTACGGTAGTAGGAACAAGCAAACCCTCTGAAAAGTTGCTCTTTTTCACGCGCTCTTAGGTTATGGAATAAGGAACATACCCCATCAAAAGCGCTTTGTATATCTATTGTTGGATGAGCCATTACACTATTTTTTTTACAAACGATTGCATTAAATTCACTAATTACGCTTAAGCTAGCAACAACCAAACCTTGATAAAGGTTGGGCAAAGATAGCAAAAATGTTTTACAGCAGGAAAAAAGAAAAGTTGATAAAAATCAATACTTTGCCACCAATGGCATTCTACGCCCCTGCCCAAATGCTTTTGACGAAACTCTCAGTATTGGTGCTGTTTGAAAGCGTTTATGCTCATTCATATTTACCATCCTTATCACCTTTTCAACCAGCGCAGCATCAAAACCTGTATCTTCAATTTCACTTTTCGATTTATGCTCTTCGATGTACAAGTAAAGTATTCTGTCGAGGATATCGTAGTCGGGTAGCGAATCGGAATCCTTTTGGTTTGGCCTAAGCTCTGCCGATGGTGGCTTGGTTATAGTGTTGGTAGGTATTATCTCGCTATCCCTGTTAATATAATTTGCCAATTCAAAAACCTGAGTTTTGTAAACATCGCCCAATACAGAGAGCGCTCCGCACATATCGCCGTATAGGGTACCATAACCAACGGCAGCTTCGCTTTTATTTGAGGTGTTTAGCAGTAAATGCCCAAACTTGTTGGATAACGCCATGAGCATTACTCCTCTTACTCGAGCTTGAATATTCTCTTCGGTTAAGTTTTCTGGCTCTCCTGTAAATATACTGCTCATACTTTCACGAATAGAATTGAAAGAGTGGGCAATACTCACAATGTCATACTGAATATTAAGATTCTCTGCCAAAGCCTTTGCATCGTTAATTGAGTGATCGGAAGAGTACTGCGAGGGTAAAAGCAATACCCTAATATTCTCGCTACCTAAGGCTCTTTGAGCTAATACCAATGTTACTGCGGAATCGATACCTCCAGAAAGACCCAACGTGGCCTTACTAAAACCCAGCTTAGCAAAATAATCGCGAATGCCCAGAACCAATGCATCGTGTATTTGAGAAATACATTTTTTTTCTTCAAGCGGTTGATTTGTAATATTACTATCCAAATCGTTGGTATCGATAATTTGAATATCCTCATTAAAATCGCT
>CAZTFJ010000399.1:0-2932 GCA_964612255.1 uncultured Rikenellaceae bacterium
ATAAGGACGTTAACATAACGGGCATATCTTTAACGGGTGTTGATAAGGATAATTATTCAACAGCGGCTACTACTACTGTTAATGCTACAATTAATCCTCGGCCAATTACCCTAACAGCCAATAATAGCTCGAAAGTTTATGGCGCAGACGACCCAGCATCGTTCTCTTATAATACAACAAGCGGCTCACTTGCAGGTAGTGACTCCTTTGTTGGTGCTCTTGAACGAGAAACAGGCGAAGCGGTTGGCACGTATGCCATTGAGCAAGGTGCTCTTGTAATTAATGATGAAAACGGTGGCAATAACTATGACCTAACCTTTAACAATGGCACATTTACTATTTCTCAAAAGGCCATAACCATTACTGTAACATCTGGGCAAACCAAGGTGTATGGCAATGATGATCCAGCATTTGCATATAGCATTACATCAGGTTCCCTATTGGTGGGTCATAGTTTCAGCGGAGCGCTCGCAAGGGTAGCAGGAATAAATGTTGGCTCTTATGCAATCAACAGGGGCTCACTCACAATTCTTGATGGTAGCAGTACCGATGTTTGGGATAACTATGCCGTTACTTGGGAATGGGCAAGTTTCTCCATTACCAAAAGGCCAATCACAGTTACGGCCGACCCACAAACCAAGGTATATGGCGATGATGATCCAGCATTAACTCACCAAATTACATCTGGTTCATTAGCGTATTCCGATGTTCTGAGCGGCTCATTATCCCGTGTTACAGGGAAAGATGTTGGCTCCTATGCAATTAATAGGGGTACGCTTACCATTGAGGATGGCAGCAGCACAAATGTTGAGGCAAACTATACCCTCACCTATGAGAGCAGTAACTTATCCATTACGGTACGTACGTTAACGCTCGAAAACTTTAATGCCGACAGCAAGGTTTACGATGGTTTCACAACAGCCACGGTTACAGGTACACCTTTCGACGACAACAGGGTAACTGGAGACGACCTTGAATTTACCTACACCACAAACTTTAGCGACATTCATATTGGAACAAACAAGGATGTTGATTACACTAGTATCGCAATATCTGGCGGTGCCGATAAAAATAACTACACCCTTGCAAGCACAACTGGTACTGCCAAAGCCGATATTACTGCAAAGGCGTTAACCATAACCGCTAAGGATCAGATAACTCCAGTAGGAACATCCTACGTATTTGATGTGAACAATGACTTTGAGGTCGATGGGTTGGTAAATAATGGAACTGATGAGGTAACTAGCGTTTCATTCGACGTTTCTGATGTTGACTACAATGTGGCAGCTGTTTACACCGATGATATCGTACCTAGCAATGCGGTGGGTACCAACCTAACAAACTACACCATTACTTATGTTAATGGCGATATGGATGTTACCGACCTTATTCAGCTTAGTTTGGATGGACTTACTGCCGCAGATAAGACTTACGATGGCAATAGAACGGCATCTATTACCAGTTGGGGAACAATTCAAGGAAAAACGGATGAAGCGCATGATGTTTCCGTTCAAACCGATCCCCTTCCAACAATACGGTTCGGCGATAAAAGTGTTGACAACAATAAAACCGTTACCGTATCCAATATTGTGTTGGTTGGAGCAGATGCACACCATTACTTTATGCCAGCACAAACTACTACTGCCAACATTACCCAACGAGAATTGAACCTTACTGGTTTTACTGCTCAAAGTAAAACTTTCGATGGAACCACTGATGTATCTGGCGAAGACTTTAACGATGACCGTGTAGCCGATGATGTGTTGACGTTCTCTTATACTGTTGAGTTTGAAGATAGGAATAAAGGTGTTGATAAGGTTGTGAACTTTACAGATATCACCATCTCTGGAGGTGCCGATGCGGGTAACTACAACCTAGTTACAACCACAGGAGTTGCCAATGCTAGTATTACTCCCAAGGAGTTACGATTAGTTGCCGAGGAAAAGTCGAAGCAGTATGGTAACGACGATCCTGAGCTTACCTACACCATTCATCCAGACTATGGTCTTGTCCCAACCGACGATCAGTCTGTAATTTCTGGATTAATTACAAGAGATGTTGGAGAAGAGGTTGGTGGCACGTATAGAGTTACTCAAGGAACAATTACTGCAACAAATTACAACATAAGCTTTATTACCGCTCCCTTTACCATATTGCCTCGTACGCTTACATTAAATGGCTTTAGTGCAAATAGTAAGGTTTATGATGGAACTACTAGTGTGCCAATATCTCAATTTGCCGACGACAGAATAGCAGGTGAACTCCTAGAGTTCGATTACGATGTTGTTTTTGAAGATGTGAACGTGGGTGTCGATAAGGTTGTTAGCTTCTCCAGTATTACTATCTCTGGGGGATCTCATAAGGATAATTACACCTTGGCTACAACTGAGGGCGAAACCAAAGCAGATATTACTGCTAAGCCTTTGTCAATTTTTGCCACACCGCAAAGCAAGATGTATGGTTCGGCCTTAGCCAATGCTTCGGGTTATACAGAGTTTACTACCCAAGGACTCGTAAACGGCGAGTCGGTTGCTAGCGTTAGCGTTAATTATGTAGATGGTAATACTGCTGATGACGCTGTTGGTTTATATCAAGATGCAATTGAAATAGCCTCGGCTCAGCCTGGCACATTTAACCCCAGCAACTATAATATTACCTATGTGCCTGGCGATTTAACTGTTACTTTCACTGAATCTCCTGAAAATCCCCATACCATTAATTTTGGTGTTGATGGTGGAAATGGAACAATTTCAGCTACAGTAAACGGAGTGCCAATCCTTTCAGGTACTGAGGTTGATGAGGGGCAGACTGTCGTTTTCACCGCAACCCCAAATGCCGACTACGTGGTGAATGGGTGGACGCAAACAGGGACAACCATAGAGCATACTGCGTTGACCCATACCCTTTCTGTAACCGAAGATGTTACGGTCAA
>CAZTFJ010000400.1:0-2931 GCA_964612255.1 uncultured Rikenellaceae bacterium
TCTGTTATTGCAGAAGCCACTAACGGGAAGCAGGCGGTTGAATATGCCTTGGAATTTCGTGGTTTTGTATGCAAATAATCCAACATATTTCAAACTTAGCGGAGCTCTGGTAGAGAGCAGATAACTTTGCTGTTAATTTATTAGAAAACCAACTTTCTATTATAATAATTGGATGCAATAGGTAATAGAATTTTACTTATTTTTAAACGCAATACTAACCTTAAAAC
Organism: uncultured Rikenellaceae bacterium; assembly: GCA_964612255.1. GTDB lineage: Bacteria > Bacteroidota > Bacteroidia > Bacteroidales > Tenuifilaceae > Perlabentimonas. Next base: position 228 of record CAZTFJ010000400.1, read on the forward strand.
TGTTGGGTAATCAGATTTAAAAATTTAGCGATGGTACAAAAGTTATTGTTTCTACTATTATTTTGTGTTGCAGGAATAGGCTCTTGGGCTCAGGTAGTTCTAACTGTGGAAATTTCAGATATACGGAGTAGTACTGGTGTTATTCATCTCGAACTTAGCAATAACAATAAGGGTCAGATTGCAGCTATATCCAAGAACATTTCCAATAAAAAATGCATTTTTGTTATTGAAAATCTTCAGCCAGGTAAGTATGCCTTTAAATTTATTCACGATGAGAATATTAATGATAAGCTTGATACAAACTGGTTAGGAATTCCAAAGGAAGGTTTTGGCTTTTCCAATAATCCAAGTATGACCTTTGGACCCCCATCCTTTGAAAAAACTGTTTTCGAAATAACTGAATCTATGACGATAAGGTGCAAACCCAAATACTTTTAACATTATGAAATCTCAGGAACAGCAGACCATTATAGAATCGGAGAGAATACCCCTAAATATTGACACCATAAAAGAATTGTGGTCGCAAACCTATAATCGTGAGGGAAAACCCGATTGGTCGCACATTTTTCCTTACTACCATAAGGATATTGTATTTCAGGATACCATTCAGCGTATTGAGGGGCTAGACAATTTCATTGCCATGTGCAACCGCCTAACCAAGCGGACCCAGCAGCTAAAAATGGAAATACTGGCCATAACCCAAAACGACAACGTGATAATGTTCGATTGGGTAATGACCATGATGTTTAAAAAGTATCCTAATACTCCAATGTATGGTGCAACTAAGCTGGTGCTTAGCGAGGATGGCCTAATTACGGCGCAGCGCGATTACTACGCTTTGTGGGGCGATATCTTTAATAATATACCCCGATTTGGCAAGATGTATCGTAAATTCCTTATTAAGAAATTTGGATAGTAACTATTTATGAGAAAAAAAACCAAACAATACATCAGGGAGTACAAGTGGTCTAACGTGTTCGCAATGATTAGGAATAATCTAAAGGAGCCCAAAGTATGCCCCGATGACTTTGCCGGCAAACTGGTTGTTATAACCGGAGCCACCTCAGGTATTGGACGGGTTACTGCCCGAAAGTTCGCCTCAAAAGGAGCAAATCTTTTGTGGATTAATCGGAATCCCGAAAAATCAGAGAATTTTCGCCGTGAAATTGAGAGCGAGTTTGGCGTTAAGTGCGATTATAGAATTGCCGATTTAAGCAGCTTGGAAGATATTTTTCGTGTGTCGAACGACCTTATGAAGTTGGAAATCCCCATCGATGTGATAATCCATAACGCTGGAGTCTATCTAACCAAAAGGGAGCTAACGCCCGAAGGGCTTGAAAAAGTTTTTGTGGTTCACTACCTTTCATCGTTTATTATGAACTACCTTTTGATGGATAAGCTAAGGGCACAGCAGAAGGCTCGCATAATAATGGTTGGTTCCGAGGGGCATCGGTTTGCTGCTTGGGGTTTAAGGCTCGACGATTTAAACTGGGAAAAGCGGAGCTACTCCGGTCTAAAAAGCTACGGTTCCGCCAAAACGGCTCAGCTACTTTCAATGCTGGTTTTTTATGAGCATTTCAAAAACACTGGGGTAACCATTAATACTATGCACCCCGGTGCGGTAAAAACTGAAACGGGACAGGAAAACGGTCCCATTTACCGTTGGTTTAAACGGAATTTCTTCGATAAAACATTAAAATCTCCCGATATTTCAGCAGAGGCATTGTACTATTTGGGTGTAGCAAATGAGTTGGACAGCGTTAGCGCAAAGTTTTTTAACCTAACCACTGTGGAGGAGCCTGCACCGCCTGCTTTGGATAAAGAGATTGCAAACGAGCTGTGGGAAGAAACTCTAAAAATAACTGGATTAAACAAATTGGCTTAATAGGTTTTATTTGCTTTTTAAAGTATCTCATTTTATGGCTAAGTCAGATAATTCATACGATACCATAATTGTTGGCGGAGGAATTGCCGGATTAACTGCCACAGCATACCTGGCTCGCGAGGGTCAGAATGTTTTACTCATTGAAAAAAATGGGGAACTTGGTGGATTGGTTAACTCTTTTTCGCGTAATGGGTTCCATTTCGATGCAGGAGTTCGTGCTCTGGAGGATGCGGGAATTATCCTCCCAATGCTAAAAGATTTAAACATTGACCTTGAGGTGGTGAAGAGTCCCGTGTCGTTGGGTATTGAAAATGAGGTGTTGCACATTGAGAATATCCAAAGCCTAGCTGAATACAGCAATATGCTCAAGAGGTTCTATCCCAACAGCAGCAAAGAGGTTGATGTGGTTATAAAAACCATCCGCAAGATTATGAAGTATATGGATGTGCTTTACGGAATTGAGAACCCCCTCTTTAAGGATTTAAAGCGCGATACCTCTTTTATCTTCAGAAAGCTTTTGCCCTGGATGCCGCGATTTTTATTCACCGTAGGGAAATTTGGGTTTAAACAAAAAATCATTCTGATAATGGTTGTGTTAGCTGCGGTACCAACAATTACTGTAAGTGCCATTTCGCTGGTTCAATCATCCAATGAAGTAGAACAAATCTGGACCGAAAATGTGGCGGCGATCGGACAATCGAAAGCAGGGGCGATTGAAACCTGGTTTGAAGAACGTCGGGGGGATGCGGTGTTTATCTCAAAAATACCGACATTGCATGAAAATACTGGAATTTTAACTAACGAAGTAACCGATGAGGG
>CAZTFJ010000401.1:0-1088 GCA_964612255.1 uncultured Rikenellaceae bacterium
CGAAACGCTGGCGGCCTCCATTCGGAACATCTATGCCGCGTCGATTGAGAAAAACTGACAAGTTATTAAACGATTGTTAAAAACTGTACTGGAATAAACCAGCGCACCGCATTACAAAAAGAGCAACTCCACAATGGGGTTGCTCTTTTTTTTGCAGAGACGATTCTGTGGGGAAAAAGTGCTTTTTATTAGTTTCGGGAAACTAATTGGTTACGTATTTTTACTTCAAACTTTGATTATCAAAAAATCATTATATTTACATTGTAGATTTTATAAACATTTGTGTATTTTTGTAAGAACTGAAAAATAACTCTCAGAAATAATTCTGATTATGAAAAAAATAATTTTTGCTTTAATTGCCGGTATTATGCTATTCGGAAGTTCCTGCGATAGGAGTCCTGTTAATTACCCAGAAACCCCTAAAGGTGAGGTGGTTGATAACTATTTTGGAGTTGAGGTTCCCGATCCGTACCGTTGGCTCGAGGATGATAATTCTGAAGAAGTTGCGAATTGGGTAGCTGCACAGAACGATATAACATTTAGCTATTTAGATAAAATTCCCTTCCGCGAATCGATAAAAAACAGGTTAAGTGCCCTTTGGGATTTTACAGCGATGTCGTCGCCCTTTAAGCGAGGCGGTAAGATTTTTACTTACAAGCGTGATGGTCTTCAAGATCAGTGGGTGCTTTACGTTCAGGATTCATTTAACGATGAGCCTAGAGAGCTAATTAACCCCAATAATTTTTCGGATGATGGAACAATTGCCCTTTCATCTATTGGTGTTTCTAGCGATGGCAAATACATTGCGTATGCAACATCCGATGGCGGTTCTGACTGGAATGTAATAAAGGTTAGAGATATTGCAACTGGAAAAGATTTGGAGGAAGAGTTGCATTGGGTGAAATTTTCTGGCATTGAGTGGCATAAAGACGGATTTTTTTATAGCCGCTACGATGAGCCTAAAGAGGGTGCAGAGCTAAGTAGCGCGAATCAGTATCACAAGGTGTACTACCATAAAGTGGGCACACCACAAGAAAACGATAAGCTAATTTTCCTGCAATATTATACTCCATTAAATTTGCTTCAAC
>CAZTFJ010000401.1:1098-2927 GCA_964612255.1 uncultured Rikenellaceae bacterium
CTCAGCGTAACTATTCAGCTCAGGTCACATCCGATGAGAGATTTTTGATTATCTCTGAAACCGAATCTACACACGGAAACTCTTTATACATCAGAAATTTAGCTACCAACCACGATTTTATTCAACTTACCACTAGCTTTGAGTACAACTATCACGTACTCGATCATGTTGATAATTACCTTTACGTTTTAACTAATTACAAATCGCCAAAATACAAGTTGCTTAAAATCAATATTAACACTTTGGATATTGGCAACTGGCGCGACGTAATTCCCGAAAAAAAGGATGTGCTTGAAAGCTGCGTGCTGGCTGGAGGAAAAATTATTGCAACCTATATTGAGGATGTGAAGAGTAGGGTTGAGGTGTATAACCTCGATGGCGAAATGCTTCACCAAGTGAAACTTCCAACGCTAGGTACGGTTTCAGGAATTAGTTCAGACCTAAACGACAAAACTGCATTCTACACTTTCTCATCATTTACAGTTCCTTCAGTTATTTACACTTTCGATACTGAATCGTACGAATCGGAAGTTTTCTTCGAACCCGAAATCGATTTTAATTTTGATAATTACGAAACCAAGCAGGTGTTTTACAAAAGTAAGGATGGAACCGATGTTCCAATGTTTATTGTGCATAAAAAAGGCTTAGAGCTCGATGGATCAAATCCTACTCTACTTTATGGTTATGGTGGATTTAATGCAACGTTGAAGCCTTCGTTTAGCACATCCCGACTAGTTTGGCTCGAGAATGGAGGTGTTTATGCTTTGGCTAATATCCGAGGTGGGGGAGAGTATGGCGAGAACTGGTATCGATCTGGCACAAAGCTTAATAAGCAGAATGTATTTGATGATTTTATTGCAGCAGGAGAATACCTTGTTGCGCAAGGATATACATCTAACAAGAAGTTGGCTATTCAGGGAGGTTCAAACGGAGGTCTACTTGTTGGTGCCGTTGTTAATCAGCGTCCCGATTTATTTAAGGTTGCAATACCTCAGGTCGGCGTTATGGATATGCTCCGCTTTCATAAGTTTACTATCGGATGGGCTTGGGTTAACGATTATTGTTCAAGCGAGGATTCAATACAGTTTTTAAAGCTTTACAACTATTCCCCAATTCACAATGTGAAAACTCGGGGCAAATATCCTGCAATTCTTGTAACCACTGCCGATCATGACGATAGGGTTGTTCCTGCTCATTCGTTTAAATACATTGCCACATTGCAAGAGAAGCAAGGTAAAGGGTCAAACCCAAAATTGATTCGAATTCAAACCAGGGCTGGCCATGGTGCTGGTATGCCAACATCGCTGGTTATTCAGGAGGTGGCCGATATCTATTCCTTTATTTTGTATAATATGGACGAAAGCGTTAGCTACTAAACATTTTTTACTCATAGGCCAAGGAGTTGGGATACACACCAACTCCTTTTTTTTCCGAATTTTATGCAATATTTAGTTATTGAAGGGAATATTGGTGCTGGTAAAACAACCCTAGCCAAAATGCTTGCCAACGATTTGAATGCTAGGCTGGTGCTTGAACAATTTGCCGATAATCCCTTTTTGCCCAAGTTTTATAACGATCCTCAACGATACAGCTTCCCCTTAGAGCTGTCGTTTTTAGCCGAACGCTATAAGCAACTAAATGCCGAGCTTAGAGCTAGCTCTTTGTTCCAGCCAATGCTAGTAGCCGATTATTTTTTTATGAAATCGCTTATCTTTGCCCAAAACACGCTGGCCAAGGACGAGTTTAACCTTTACCGTCAGATCTTTGAGATAATATACAACTCAATACCTAAGCCCAATTTGTATGTGTTTTTGCATATGCCAGTTGAA
>CAZTFJ010000402.1:0-2913 GCA_964612255.1 uncultured Rikenellaceae bacterium
GCTTATTTCGGTGGTTGGTATGGCTGTGGGTGTAATGGCATTGGTGGTAATTCTCTCGGTATTTAATGGTTTCGATACGCTTATTAAAAGCTTATTTTCGGTGGCCGATTCCGACTTGGAAATCACGTTGGTTGAAGGGAAAACCTTTCCCGACACCCTTCAAGCACTCGATGCGGTTCGTAACCATCCCTCGGTAGCCGTTTTCTCTGAGGTGCTTGAGGAAAACGCAATGTTTAAATATCGAAAAAAACAGCATATTGGAACCCTAAAGGGGGTAAGCCGAAACTATCCAGAGCAAACAGGAATTGATTCGCTGATGATGGATGGAGAGTTTTTGCTTTGGCGAGGTAGTCAACCTTTGGCCATTATGGGACAGGGAACCGCGCTATATCTAAATGCCAATTTATCTCACTTCGATCCGCTTGAGGTTTACCTCCCACGCCCAGGAAGGCTACCATCGCTCTCAACTGCTACGGCTTTCACATCGAAAGTGATTATGCCCTCGGGGGTTTTTGCCGTGGAGCAGGAGTTTGATACCCAGTATATTTTTGCGCCCATTGAGTTTGTTCGAGATCTATTAAAGCTAACCAATCAGGTTACATCCATTGAATTAGGCTTGCATCCTGATGTTAAAATTGAAGACGCGCAAAAATCAATTCAAGAGCTACTGGGTTCCAACTTTAAAGTGCTTACCCGTTACCAGCAAAACGAATCGCTTTACCGCACAACCAAAACCGAAAAAATGGCTGCGGGTATCATTTTGTCATTTATTTTGGTAATTGCTTCGTTTAACATAATTGGTACATTATCAATGCTTATTATCGACAAGCGAAAAGATGTTGAGACCCTTAAAAGTTTGGGGGCCGATAACGAAACAATTAAAAAGATATTTGTAACTGAGGGACTACTCATTTCACTTATTGGAACGGCTATTGGAGCAACTCTGGGCTTGTTAATCTGCTGGTTGCAAATTAATTTTAAGCTGGTTAGGCTACAGGGTGCCGGAATGTTCATAATTGATGCTTACCCTGTTGAGATACAGCTACTCGATATATTAGGTGTACTGTTGGTTGTGTTTGCCATAGGGTATTTTGCGGCTCGTTTTCCTGTTCAAATTATAACTCAGCGCATTTTTGCTCAAGAGCAAATAGGAAATCACTAACTAATGTTTTGCTATGGATTACAACGAAAAGGTTCAGCCAATACTTGATGTAGCTGGTTTATCTGTTTCGTTCGAATACACCTGTGTGCTTAATAACCTATCGTTTTCGCTTAAGCGCGGTGAGTGTTTAGGTATTGTTGGCGAATCGGGTTCGGGTACATCCATAACTGCGCTAAGTATTATGGGTTTGCTGCCGGCTGGGGCACGTATAGCTCAAGGTAAAGCAATTCTTCACGCGCATTCAGGTTCTAGTTTTAGCCTTTTTAGTAATAACTGTTTGTTTGAGCAAGTGCGGGGTAGGCAAATTGCAATGATTTTTCAGGAACCCATGACCTCACTAAACCCATCGATGCGCTGTGGGCAGCAGATTGAGGAGGTAATTGCACTTCACCAAAGGGTTAAAAAAATTGAGTTAAGGCCAAAAAGCCTTGCTCTTTTACAAGAGATGCAGATACCGGATCCCTTAAAGGCTTATCGGAGTTATCCACATGAGCTGAGTGGGGGCCAAAAACAGCGAGTAATGATTGCCATGGCTTTGGCAGGTAACCCCGATATTCTTATTGCCGATGAGCCAACCACAGCCCTTGATGTAACTGTCCAGCGCGATATAATCAATTTGCTAAAAGATATTGTGGCCAGCCGTGGCATGAGCCTAATATTTATTAGCCATGATTTGGGTGTAGTGTCGCAAATTACGCACAGAATACTAGTGCTAAAGAATGGTGAGCTGGTTGAGGAGGGTGAAACTCAAAAGGTTCTTAACAATCCTCAAAAGCCATACACAAAAGGCCTATTGGCCTGCCGTCCACCACTCAATGAGCGCCCACAAGCACTCCCAACAGTTGAGCAGTTTCTGCTGGGAAACAAATCAGAGCCAGTAAACAATATTGATATTGAGAAACAAAATGCTCACATTTATTCCCAAAATCCTATTTTACAGGTTAAAAATCTTTATGTTGATTTTATAACTAAACGAAGCTTTTTGGGTAAGCCGCTTGGGTTTTTCAGGGCTGTAAACAACGTTTCTATTCAGCTTTTCCCGGGCGAAACGTTAGGTTTGGTAGGCGAGTCGGGGTGTGGTAAAACAACGCTGGGAAGAGCCATTGTGGGATTAACTCCCTATAAAAAAGGGCATATATTGTATAATGGTATCGATATAGGCAGCTTAACCCGCTCAAAATTCGCAAGGTACCGACAAGATGTTCAGCTGGTTTTTCAAGATCCTTTCTCCTCGTTAAACCCGCGTCACACAGTTGGTGAGGCCATAATGGAGCCCATTAGTTTTTACGATAAAGATAAAAGTAAAAGCCAAGTAAAACAGCGGGCCATGGAGTTGCTCGATTACGTAGCTCTGCCTTCGGCTAGCTTTTTTCGCTATCCGCATGAGTTTTCGGGAGGGCAAAGGCAACGGGTGGCCATTGCACGGGCACTAGCCGTAAATCCCAAGGTACTTATTTGCGACGAGATGGTTTCGGCACTTGATGTATCGGTACAAGCGCAGATACTTAACCTGCTTAATAGATTAAAAGCGGAGTTTGGCCTTACATATATCTTTATATCGCATGACCTCTCGGTTGTGAAATATATGAGCAACAAAATACTGGTAATGCAGCAGGGTAGCGTTGTTGAGTCGGGGTTTGCCGACCAAGTTTACAACGCCCCCAACAATTCGTACACTAAGAAGCTAATAGCCTCTATACCTGCTGTATAGTCTAAAAAAAGTCGTCCTCGTACTTATCAAAGTTATTAAT
>CAZTFJ010000403.1:0-2911 GCA_964612255.1 uncultured Rikenellaceae bacterium
TTTTCGGGTGCAGACGAGATGTATCACGAGGGCCATTCGGTTAACCTTTTTCTTAGCTGGCAACCTACCAATGCGTTATCGTTAGGTATTAAGGCTGGTCGATTTATTTTTAGTCGCGATGGTAGCTTTGGGAGTAGCAACCTTTGGAACCAAAGGCCGGATTACCAATCGTTCTGGAAAAATTTCGAGAATCGAAACCAAGAATACAATCATTGGGATTTTTCAGTAGGCCTGAGCTATGCTACCGATAAAAATAAGGTTGGCATTTACACCGGATATTTAACCGGAACAGCTGTTCAACAAATGGATAGAGACGATGAATCGATGTCGAAAAACGGTACCGTGGGAAGCACAAGCTGGAGCGATTACAGTAGTTGGTACATCTCGGATCAGAGTTGGAACCACACGGGCACTAATATGTATGGAGGTTTTCAGTGGGAGCGTGAGGTTCGGTCGGGTCTAGATTTCCGGTTGCTTTACAATCTGTCAATATCAAATCAAGATTTATTACTGGCCTCAAATATCGGAAGCGAATCGGAGAACGATTACTACTACGAGTACTCCACTAGGGTTAGCGAAAGCAATGGGTACTCCATTATGCACGACATTAGAACGGGCTCTGGCAATCGCACCAAGACAAACCATACGGTTAGCGCAGGGTTTGTATGGCAATTGGCCAAAGATAAAACGGTTCGATTTGGTGCCATAGCCGGAATTCGGAATCAGCTTACCGAAACCAGCGAAGATGTTGAGTCTTTTGCCGAGTCGTATTACTACTCAAGGTACCATTACGATGAAACTATAAACACTTGGGAAAGGTATAGCAGAAACGTTGAGGATAAATTAATTCTATGGGAGTTCGATTCGCAGTTGCGATCGTTTCAAATACCCATATTTTATCAGCGGGAATATAGCGATCGTTTTTCAATGATTTTTGGGTATAATCGGTCCATGAATTTCTGGTTGGTTGAGAGTAGCACCCTTATTCTTTACGATTATCGCGAAAGAGAATTGGATGGCGATATTACTATCGACCAGAATGTTGGCGAGAGAATTACCGAGCCCCGCGATAGGGTTAGCTCAGTGTCTAATGCCTTTATGACCGGGGTTATTTTTAATCCATCCCAACAATTTGGATTAGAGCTAATTGTATCGCCCGTTTTCGAAAAGAATGCCTTGGTAAACGAGCGCTACTTTGGGCTACAGGTATGGCTGGGAGTAAATATGAATTTGTAGCGTGCAAAATATCAACTTTTTAAAGATTTGTATTATTGTCTGTATGTTAGTCCCCAAGTGTAACAAAATACAAAGCAACCTTTTTACCAATATTTTTACCATAATACAATAAAACTTATCGATTATGAAACGACTATCTCCAATAATTACTTGTTTGATTATAATATTTAACCTTCTAGGTTGTAGCGAGGATAACATATTAATACTTGACAATATTGACGCATCTTCTGAAATTCAACTTAACGCTATTTATGAAATAAAAGAAGTTCAAGGTGGGTATATAGTTTCTGGGATAGAGGATTCGAAAGTAACAATTTTAAAAGTAGATGTAAATTTCAATATCGTTTGGACTAGAAATGATTTTGACTGGGGCAATATATATAGCGAAGGAGGATGGGGAGGTTCTCTCTATTCTGTTGATATTGTAAATATTATTGAATTATGCAATGGAAGTTTAGCTTGTTTCTGTTCTATTATGCAAGGTAACGATGTAGTTTGGTGTTCAACAAAGATAGTTATACTTGACAGTTCAGGGAATGAACTACGCAGTAAGGATTTGGAGGATTATGGACTAATTAATGCCACAAGAACCAGCGACAGAGGATACTTACTTTTTGGCAATGGTTTAGTTAAACTGGATTCGGACCTGTCTAAAATATCAGAAAATAATGACCTTAATTATTTAATTTCAGGAGCATATATCACTCAGACAGTTGATAATTGTATTGCTGTAACAGGAACATGGAATAGTGAACAGGTTTATTTACAAAAACTTGATAAAAATGGGAACATACTATGGGAAAATAAAAGTTATAATCAAAAGCCCTTCAATGATTTAGGTTATGATATTCACCAAATGTCAAATGATGATTTTGTTATAATCGGTAGAACCAGGAGTATCAAAGAACCTTGGGATATGAACTGTTTTATGATTCGTACTAACAATATCGGCGATACGATTTGGACCAAAAAATTTGGGTTGGAATCAGATGAATGGCTTGAGAAATTTATATACGCTTCAGATAATGATTTTATCATGGAAGAAATCATTGGTTTTCCTAATAATTCAAATCGCCGAGCAAATTTGTTGAGAATTTCTGGAAAAGGTGAAATGATGGAATCTAAAGAAATTAATATTTCAGATAAATATATTTATACATCATCTGGATATTTTATAAAAGCGGAAATAAAAGAAGATAATATTTTATCATTGACCAAAGTGCAACTTGATAGTATTTTCGATTAGGAATCTCAAACTCCTCTTTTTCTGTTCAAACTTATTGTGTGCGGCACTCGATGTAAAATGTTGTGGTTTAAGTTGTTAATAAAACAATTTACCAGACAGCAAATTCGGTGTAAATTGAGAGGGACGTAGCTAGCATTCCCCAATGATTTCGATAGGGTTAGTAGCGTGCTTAATGCCTTTATAGTTGAGTATAAATATGAATTTGTAGTTTACAGATTATCAATTTTATAAAGATTTGTAGCATTATCTTTTTGTTGATTTTTAAAAGTTAATACAACATTGCAGCGTTTTCCAAACATTAATCGTATTAACACATAAAGCGAACACATACATTAACATTTTAAACGATATGAAAACTTACCAAAAAATCATTACTGGGCTTATTATTGCATTGCCATTGTTCTTAGTTTCATGCTTAGACGATCCTGA
>CAZTFJ010000404.1:0-1234 GCA_964612255.1 uncultured Rikenellaceae bacterium
AGAAGTCGTTTCGACCAGAGTATTTTTTCATTATTACATTCAGGATACGGGCCTTCTCATCCAAATCGGAAACATTTTTCACCTTGCCATGGAACAGCACACTTCTATATTTCATAGAATATGAGCAGGCAACCGTTTCATGCCGGATATTCATTTTGTAATCGGAACTGAAAGAAACACAAACCGAAGGATTCTGTTTCCAAATATCAATCTTTTTGCCCTCGGGGCCAGAATGGATATATAATCGGCCCTCCTCGTATCCAAAATTAAAGGGCAAAACGTATGGTTTCCCCTCTAAATCAACCATAGCAACCATGCAGGCTTGGCAGCTGTTGATAATCTCATCTATTTCACTCTTAGGTAAATTTGTGCGTGGTTTCATGGTACATTATTTTAATGTGAAACACGCAAATATCAGAAAAAAAAAGAGAATTACATCGACTCAGATTACTTTTAAACCCAATCACAATAGAATAATTAATGCATCCAGAGAAATCAAATCTACTCGCTGGTCATTATAAACAGAGGAAGCATTTCAAACTTCTGGTAGTATGGCCTTAATCTTTCAATATTATAGTGTTTATCTATGTTCACTACTTTTTTCTGGCTGGTCACCACATCAATTGGCATGTTGTCGTATCTGCCGTTCTTGAGCACGATTAATCGGCCATGAACACCTTTGAGGATAAGATCGAGAGCAAGGTTACCAAAAGCCATAGGAACAATTGAATCGATGGCATCGGGCTCACCACCACGAACAAGGTAACCTAACTTCTGATTGATAGTATTTACCGTTTTGCCCTTGTTATACTTGGGGCTTAACTCCTTTATTTTTTGCGAGATAATATCACCAATTCCACCCAGCTTTGCGTGACCAAAGGCATCGAGCTCGGTTCCCTCAAACACCATGGTATCCATCCCTTTAAACGTAGCCCCTTCGCTTATCATCACAGATGAGTAGCGACTGGGGTTTTTCATTCTATCCTCAACTAGGAGTTGGGTAAGCAACTCAATATCGAACTTATGCTCGGGGATTACGCAACGATTAGCAACTCCGGCCATAGTAGGAAGCATGGCAGTAAACCCAGCGTAACGACCAAATACCTCCATAACAAGTATGCGCTCATGCGATCCGGCTGATGTTCGGAGTATATCTGTCATGGCTATAGTTCGGGTTATGCATGTACTAAAACCAATACAGTAGTCGGTTCCGGGCACATCGTTATCCATCGTT
>CAZTFJ010000404.1:1251-2909 GCA_964612255.1 uncultured Rikenellaceae bacterium
ATCACCTTTTGGCCTTCTTGGTAAAGCCTCACGCCGTAACTAAGGGTATCGTCGCCACCTATGGGTATGAGATAATCAATTCCTAAAAAATCGAGGTTTTTTATCACCTCAGGGGTTAGGTCGTTAATCTCTTTGCTGTACTTATTCTGCAAATGAATTGGCACTCTATCTTTGGCCACCTTTGATGGATTTGTTCGGGAGGTATGGAGAAAAGTTCCACCCGTTCGGAATGAGCGGTTTACCCTTTCTTCTGTAAGCCACTCGTAACAATGGCTGTTATCGGCCTCTTTATCACGAACAATTTCAATCATACCTGCCCAACCCCTTCGGATACCCAAAACCCGATAGCCCTCGCGCAGGGCTCGAATAGTTACGGCTCTAATGGCAGGGTTTAAACCCGGAACATCACCACCACCAGTAAGAATGGCAATTACACCTTTTGATTTCTGAACATTAGCCATAGTTTTCAGTATTTAAGGTTACAGAAAAAAGTAGCCACATTGTTCATTAAATTTAAGGTATAAACAAGTAAAATTCTCTGCATTGCAGGTTCAATATTACATTTTAATCGCAAACGTTTGATTAATACCACAAAAAACGCCAACCTACATACAGTAGTTGGCGTTTTTAAATATAGAAAATATAGTATTTACAACTCTTCCTCTACAAGGTAATGGTTTCTGTCGGCCGAGCTACGCGACACAAGCTCGCCAATAAACCCTGCCATAAAAAGTTGAACCCCAATAATGGCCATAACTAAAGAGATGTAAAACAAGGGCTGATCGGTTACTAAGCGGTAGGCTAGCTGATGAAACTGAGCGTAAAGCTTACTAGCTACAATCCAAACAGCAATTCCACCACCTATTAAAAACATTAAAAGGCCCATTGTACCGAATAGATGCATAGGCTTTTTGCCAAAACGGCTTACAAAAATTACGGTAAACAAATCGAGAAAACCGTTAATAAATCGTTCCAAGCCAAATTTAGTTACCCCATACTTTCGCTCTTGGTGCTGCACCACTTTCTCTCCTATTTTTTTAAACCCTGCCTGCTTGGCTAATACAGGGATGTAGCGGTGCATCTCACCAAAAATTTCGATGCTTTTAACCACTTCGCGCTTATATGCTTTTAATCCGCAGTTAAAGTCATGAAGTTTTATGCCTGTAAACAACCTGGCTGTTCTGTTAAAAAGTTTACTAGGAATAGTTTTTGAAATTGGATCGTATCGCTTCTTTTTCCACCCCGAGACCAAATGATACCCGTCCTCTTTTATCATCCTGTATAGTTCAGGTATTTCGTCGGGGCTATCCTGCAGGTCGGCATCCATGGTAATTACCACATCGCCCTTTACAACCTGAAATCCCGTATGCAAGGCTGCCGATTTTCCGTAATTTCGCCTAAACTTAACGCCTCTAACAAATGGGAATTTTTGGTTTAAACTTTTAATTACAGTCCAGCTAGAGTCGTTGCTACCATCGTCAACCAGCACAACTTCGAAAGTGAAGCTATGCTCGGTCATTACACGGTTAATCCAATCAACCAGTTCGGGAAGCGACTCCTCCTCGTTATATAGGGGGACAACAACTGAAATATCCATTTAAAATTTGTTACTCCTGAATGTTATCGAAAAGGGGCTCCTCTTTCTTAACAAAAATTGA
>CAZTFJ010000405.1:0-2890 GCA_964612255.1 uncultured Rikenellaceae bacterium
TCATTATAAAAATGCAATACCAATACCATTAGCGCAGTTAGAATTTAGGCCAGAAAAAAAGTGTTTTGCAGAATTTGTTTTAAATCTAGATTTAGAGTTTAGTTTCAATAGAAATGAGTTGCTGAGCAATTCGGAACTTCAGTCAATTCTCTATCCGCAAAGCGTTTTTGACCACAACATGAAGCAGCAAATTCCGACAAGAACCAAGCGTACAAACGAACCCGGATGTTCAAAATTCACAACGCGTGCCGATAAACCGAGGGTAAGTCTATTTCGACGATTATTCCGCTAATTCTCTTTAGTGAATTCTGCCAATTCTACTTCTATCCCTTTATTTTCGGCAAAATTCTGTACTTTTTCTTTGATTTCAACAACCTTTTTGTAAGGTAGCCAGCCAAGTTGAACCTTTTTACCTTTTCCCGATTTTTTCGAAAAGGTAATGTAAGTAGGACCAATTCTAATCTTCTTAATCACTTCCCACATAATGCTTGTTGGAGTTTTTAAAAAGAAACCGAATTGATATTCAATTGCGAAATCGTCGGCGCTAAAATAAATTTTTGCTTTTCGGCCTGCGTAAGCAAAGTAAATAAAACCTAATCCGTAAATGCTAAAAGCAAAAAATATCCATTCCTTAGGGTCATGCTGTTGATTAAGAATGAAAAACGAAATGGCTGCTGCGGCAATAAACAGAATCATAAGTATAACCAAGAATTTTCTGTATCGGCTACCGGTTTCGGTTGTTTGGTTTAGGTTGATGTTAAAGGGTTCCATGTTATTCTGTTTTTAAATAGTTTTATCCAAAGGTAAATTTTTTTTCGATTGGTTTTTAGTTTTTCCATAAAAACAAAAAGCCCCTAGCAGAGAGCTAGAGGCTTATGCTTTGTGTTGTTGATGTTAGCTACCAAGCAAATAGTTCGAAGTTACCCATTAACTTATTTACCTTTTCGCGAACCGATGCAATTACCTTTTCATCATCGATGTTCGAAATAACCTCGTCAATTAAATCTACAATTACGGGCATATGTTCCTCTTTTAGTCCGCGTGTAGTTATGGCAGGTGTGCCAACACGAATTCCTGAGGTTTGGAAAGGAGATCGAGAATCGAATGGCACCATATTTTTGTTGATGGTAATATCGGCTAGTACCAGCGTGTTTTCAACCTTTTTTCCAGTAATTTCAGGAAACTTTGGACGAAGGTCGATAAGCATTGAGTGATTGTCGGTACCGCCCGAAATAACTTTGTACCCTTTGCTTATAAATGCTTGTGCCATGGCAGCAGCATTTTTCTTAACTTGTGCTTGGTACTCTTTGTACTCAGGTTGAAGCGCTTCGCCAAAGGAAACCGCTTTTGCAGCAATTACATGCTCAAGAGGCCCGCCCTGCACACCAGGGAAAACGCTACTGTTAAGCACTTGCGACATCATCTTTGTAACTCCCTTAGGTGTTTTTAGTCCCCATGGGTTTTCAAAATCTTTACCCATAAGTATAATACCACCTCGTGGGCCACGAAGAGTTTTATGAGTTGTTGAGGTTACAATGTGTGCATATTTTACTGGGTTTTCAAGCAACCCAGCCGCGATAAGCCCTGCAGGGTGAGCCATGTCAATCATCAGGATGGCATCAATCTTATCTGCAATTTCGCGCATACGCTTGTAGTCCCACTCGCGTGAGTAAGCCGATGCACCACCAACAATTAGTTTTGGCTTGTGTTCAAGGGCAAGTTTCTCCATTTGGTCGTAGTCAACCATTTCGGTTTCCTTGCTAACCTCGTACGAAAGGGCGTTGTACCACATCCCCGACATATTTACTGGCGATCCGTGTGATAAGTGTCCCCCGTGCGAAAGGTCAAGTCCTAGAAATGTGTCGCCGGGTTGCATAACAGCCATAAAAACAGCCATATTTGCTTGTGCGCCAGAGTGTGGCTGCACATTGGCGTACTCGGCACCAAAAATTTCTTTTAACCTATCGATGGCAAGCTGTTCTGTTTGATCCACCACTTGGCAACCACCATAGTAACGTGCACCGGGATAGCCCTCGGCATACTTGTTGGTTAGTACCGAGCCCATAGCCTCAAGTACTTGTGGGCTAACGAAATTTTCCGATGCAATAAGCTCAATGCCGTGCATCTGGCGTTGCTTTTCCTGATCTATCAGGTTAAAAACTGTATTATCTCTTTGCATAGCGAAATTTTTTTTGTAAAAGTAATAGAATTAATGGAGTTAGTAAAACTATTATAAAGCATACTTAAGAAGTGTTTTTAAGTGGGGATGTGGAGGATTAAGTTGTACTTGTTATGGTTCGTTGTAAACTTATTTGTTAAATATTTGCGAAGCATTAATACGGGTAATCATTACAAATTTACGAATATTCATCTTGTGGAAGATTGAACTGGTTGAGTTAGTCAAAAAAAATCTACACTTTATCTATATATGTTGTGCTATTGGTCATAAATAGTAGTGTTTTGAGAAACCAATGGTGCTATAGTCGTATAAGAATATGTGTTTAAAATGTGTCTATTGTAGCAACTAAAATTGTGTAAAAAAAATTATAATATGGAACAAAATCATCAGATATTCGAGTTGTTGGGTAACCATTGGCTTACTCAGGTTATTGCAAAGCAAGATTTGTTAAACTTATTAAATAAGACAACACTTGTAAATTACAGAAAACGTGAAACCATTGTAAAAAAAGGGGAATTTTCAACTCATTTGGTTTTTTTGGTGTCGGGATTTGTAAAACTTGAAATTGAGGAGGGGCGTCGCGATTTTATTATTGATATTGAGCGAGGGATGAAATTTTTGGGGTTACCTTTATCGTTATCAGTTAATAAGCATTTGTTTTCTATTGTTACCCTTACCGATGCTAGCGTAGTTTTCTTTCCTGTAGATGAT
>CAZTFJ010000406.1:0-261 GCA_964612255.1 uncultured Rikenellaceae bacterium
CTGTTTGCCCTTGTGTAAGGTAAAGGTTAAACGAGGATTACGGGTTCCAGCTAAGGTCATGGCTGTTGATGGTTTCAACAATTTGCTCCATGGTATCGTATAAAATATTTTGTTGCTGGTATTGGTTTAGCTCGGCAACAAATAGGTGTGTAACTTCCTCGTTTGCCCTTATATCATCAGAAAAATCTATAAGGGTATAAACTCTAATGCTTTCCACTGTGCTTTGCAGAATGTAGGTTTCGTTTATGGACCATGCATATG
>CAZTFJ010000406.1:271-2886 GCA_964612255.1 uncultured Rikenellaceae bacterium
GCTCCCGATATTAATGACAATGGGGCAACCTTGCTCTGTCCCCAGTATGGATTGTAGTAAGTTGTATCGTACAGCGTAACCTCGTAGGCAATGGCTTCGCGAGGTAGCAAATTGTTTTCTGTAGGTATAGGTTTTTCACCTGTATTGTCAACTAGCCAAGCGCTGGCCAGATTAATGTTTAGCGGAACCTCATACCCTTCGCCAGGGCAGCCGTAAAAAACAGACAGACAGGTTAGTGCTGCTATAATTGAAAGCGCGCGAACAATTAGTTTTACCATATTGTTGTAAGTTGTAAATTACTACCCAAAGTTAAAAAGATATACGATATTCAAATTAGTTGTATGCAGTTTTTGTGTCAAATTGGAATGCGGTCTCGTTTACTCTGCCTATTTTTGTAACCCAATTTTTTTTTTGATATATTGTGAAAATACACAATTTAGATTTAGGCGATAAACCCCTGCTGCTCGCTCCCATGGAGGATGTAACCGACCCCTCGTTTCGTTACCTGTGCAAACGTTTTGGGGCCGATATGATGTTCACCGAGTTTATAAACTCCGATGGGCTAATACGCGATGCCGAGAGCTGCCAGAAGAAGCTTA
This sequence comes from uncultured Rikenellaceae bacterium, assembly GCA_964612255.1. Taxonomy (GTDB): domain Bacteria; phylum Bacteroidota; class Bacteroidia; order Bacteroidales; family Tenuifilaceae; genus Perlabentimonas. The sequence continues at coordinate 871 of CAZTFJ010000406.1, forward strand.
ACATTGTTGATGCCGAGCGTCCCATTGGCATTCAGCTGTATGGCCATATAATTGAAAGCATGGTTGAGGCGTGCCGTATGGCAACTGAGGCAAACCCAGAGGTTATTGATATCAATTTTGGCTGTCCTGTTAAAAAGATTGCCAACCGTGGCGCTGGTTCGGGTATGATGAAGGATATCCCCAAGATGGTGGAGATGACCCGCCAAATAGTAAACGCAACACACCTGCCCGTAACCGTTAAAACTCGCCTTGGATGGGACGATAGCACCAAGCAAATTGTCGAGATTGCCGAACGCCTACAGGATGTTGGCATAAAGGCACTCACCATCCATGGGCGGACCCGTGCGCAGCTTTACAAAGGCGAGGCCGACTGGACACTGATTGGCGAGGTAAAGGCCAACCCGCGCATGCAAATACCTATTATTGGTAATGGCGATATTGATGGGCCCGAGAAGGCGGTGGAATATTTCAACCGCTATGGTGTTGACGCCATTATGATTGGTAGAGCAACCTATGGCCGCCCATGGATTTTTAAGGAGATTAAGCACTACATGCAAACGGGCGAACTTATGAAGCCCTTTACGGTGGAGGAGAAGGTGGCTATTGCTAAGGAGCATTTGGCAAAATCTATAGAGGTAAAAGGCGAGCGCCGGGGAATACTTGAACTCCGCCGGCATTTTACCAGCTACTTCAAGGGTCTACCAAATTTTAAGGAATTGCGCCTTAAGCTGGTGACCACCGACTGCCCCAACGAGCTTAACCTTTTGCTGTCGCAGGTTGCAGAGAGGTACCCTGGCTTTGTGCAGGATCAAAGCATTAACCCATCGCCGTGGGCATAACGATAGGGTGCTTAAATTAGGCTTTGACCATATACCAATTTCAGCGTGATTTTTGGGAGCACCAACTTAGCGAAGACAATTGAGCTACGGTGACAATTAAGTATTCCGATAGCTAGTTTCAATCAAAATAAAACACAATCAAAGCCTTGAAGTTAAAACCATTACTAAACTCAACCATCTTCCTTGCCATTGTGGCCTGTATACTTTGGTCAACCGCCTTTGTGGGCATTAAAATTGGTCTAAAATATACTTCACCCTTTCAGTTTGCTGGTATTCGTTTTTTTATTTCGGGACTGCTTATTATTCCCTTTATCCCCGATTTGCGAGCTAAGCTAATTGCTGCCAAGCAAAATATCTCCAAAATTCTGCTGGTGGGCTTTGTTCAAACCTTTTTGCAGTACGCCATTTTTTACAAAGGAGTCGATATGGTTCCCGGTGCGTTGGGTGCTATGATTATTGGATCGGGGCCTCTCTTTATCGCCATTGTTGCGCATTTTTTTATGCCCGGCGACACCCTTAACCGCCGCAAAATTACAAGTATTCTGGTGGGTTTGCTAGGCATTGTAATTATTAGCCTTGGGCGCAAGCAGATGGGTGCTATTGGCACCATGGCAAGCGTGGGGATTTTAATTCTAATAGCCAATAACCTGCTGGCAGGCTTTGGAAATATGCTGGTTGCCAACGATAAGCGTCGCATTCCGCCACTGGTGCTTAGCTCGTTTTCTATGATATTTGGTGGTGCCTTGCTTTTTGGCTTGGGGTTGGTAACCGAGGGTTACCAGTCGGGGCCATTCCCTCTGGAGTACTGGCTATCTTTAGGCTGGCTTAGTTTCCTATCCGCTGCTGCCATATCCATTTGGTATACATTGCTCAAGCGCCCAGGTGTAAAACTCTCTACCCTTAATATGTGGAAATTTATTATTCCCGTGTTAGGCGCCGTGCTAAGCTGGCTGCTGCTGCCCAACGAGTACCCCACCCTAATAGCTTTGGTAGGTATGGCTTTGGTGGGGCTATCGCTGGTAATACTAAACTGGAATATTCGTAAGCGGGGGTTATAGCCCTTTAGAACTCACGAGGCAATTATTTGCTAAACAAATAGTCCCCACTAAGAGAAAAAGTCCGGGCGCGACTTCAAGTCGCACTCGGACTACTATCAAGTTGATTGCCCCCTGCAAAC
>CAZTFJ010000407.1:0-2483 GCA_964612255.1 uncultured Rikenellaceae bacterium
GACATTGAGCAAAGCCAATGAAACTCGCGATTGGCGAATTTACCAAGACTTTGCGCTGCTACTCATCGCACAAGCCAAATCGCTATATGATGGTGACAGCCAGCTAGGTGTTGACATCAAGAATGATGTTTTTATTATCGACTCATCCACTGTCAACTTATGCTTGAACTTATACCCCTGGGCCGTTTTTCGAAAAACCAAAGCTGCTGTAAAACTGCACACTAAAATGGATGCCAAAACCTCCATCCCTGACTTTATCCACATCTCGGACGGAAAGGTGCATGTTGTTAATATTCTTGATATGATCACTTTTCTCCCTTATAGTTTTTATGTAATGGATAGGGGATACTTGGATTTCGCAAGGCTCTATGTCATCCATACATCCAAAGCGTATTTTATCATCCGAGCCAAAAGGGGGTTTGATTTTGAACGCGTGTATTCGGCTCCAGTTGACAAATCAACAGGGGTTAAATGTGATCAAGCCATCAAGTTGTGCGGTTTCTACACCTCAAAAGATTACCCAATAAAGATGCGAAGGATCAAGTTCTACGATGCGGAAACCGAGAAAACCTTGATCTTCTTGACCAACAACTTTGAACTAAAGGCTATGGAAATAGCCACGCTTTACAAACATCGCTGGTTCATAGAGACCTTCTTCAAATGGATAAAGCAGCACTTGAAGATAAAGTCCTACTGGGGGCGTAGCATAAATGCTGTAAAAACTCAAATTTGGATTGCGATTTCGGTTTATGTAATTGTGATTATCCTGAAAAAGAAACTTAAATTGAGGCAATCAATCTACGAAATTCTACAAATTTTAAGCATAAACATATTTGACAAAGAGCCTTTATTTCAACTGTTTAGCAAACCTAATCTACAAAACTTCAAAGAACAAAATTATAACCAATTGAAACTATTTGATTTATAACGAAACGCTAGTGACAAAAACTATTGAAATTATTTTCAACTACTAACGGGTAGCGTGAATTAAAACTGGCTGCCTGCACCTTCATCACTCTCAACCCAAATACTCCCCCCATGCTTTCCAACCAACTCCTTACACAGTATTAGTCCTAACCCAGTGCTTGGCTCATTATTAGTGCCTGGTCGCGATACTTTAGTTGTTAAGCTAAAAAGGTTGTTTTTTATCTGCGGAGGCATTCCAACGCCTGTGTCGGCTACCATAACTTGCAAAAATCCTTTGGATATCAATTGAGCATTAATCGTAATTGCCCCCCCTGATGGGGTGAATTTGATAGCATTGGATATAATATTCCTAAAAATTGTTTTCACAGACTCTCTATCGGCAAGCACAAACAGATTGTCGGCGATGGTATTATTTAGCGAAATATTTTTTTGACTTAGGAGCTGGGTGAAAATATCGGTAACGCTCATTACAGCCGAAGCCAGATTCAGCTTTTGGGGCGAGAAGGATTTCTTACCCCGCTTAACCATAGCCCAGCTAAGTAAGTTCTCGAGCAATTCGTATAGATTTTTTGCTGTTGAGTGCAGAGATTGCACAATGCTTTGCACTTCTTGCTTATCAATGCTTGAGCTCTCGAGCATAAGCTCTGTAAGGCCAATAAATCCTTGGAACGGGCTACGCAAGTCATGGGCAATTATAGAAAAAAACTTATCCTTTTCCGCATTTACCCTTAGGAGCTCATCGTTTTGTTTCCTTATTTTTTCCTCTGTTTTTTTTCTTTGATCAACGTTAAGAGTTATGCCAATAAACCTAATGGGTTTTCCCATATTATCGCGTTCCACAACCCGGGCGTAGTTTGCTACCCACTGGTAATTCCCTTTGATATCCCTAATCCTAAAATCCTTTTCGTAAACTGGGGTCTCGCCCTTAAAATGGCTCTCAAGACTACTCATAACACCTGGTAAGTCGTCGGGGTGAATTAGTTCGTAAACCGCATTCATTGTATCGGGCATATCATCGTCAAAATACCCCAAATCGTTGTAAATTTTCTCTCCTCCTAACCGATTCCCTGTAACCAAATCGTTTTCCCAAGCATCTAAACCAGCTACCTGCGATGCAAGCTGAAGCCTTTCGGTGGCAGCCTTTAATTTTATTTCAGACTGGTACCTTCGGGTTACATCATTAAGCAGAACTATGTAGCCAAGATTCCCTCCACCTTCATCGGCAATTATTGAATGCTCTGCCTCGATGTAACAATTGTTATGCTTTACCAAATGTATTTTGTTAAAGGCTTTGCTATTATCAAAATTGAAACTGTAGGGCAACACATCGGATATTTGCATTCCTAAAGGATTTCGCGTGGTTAAGCCTAGCATAAGAACCGCCGAGGCGTTAACATCAACTACTTCTTTACGACTATTTATTACAATTATGCCAGCGGGAAGATTATCAAAGAGCGTATTAAGGGCAATGGGTTTTACCCTAAATAGTCGTTTAGAATATATACCCCAGAAAAAAATTGACCCAGTAACCAGAAACGCAACTGGCGTAATATCAA
>CAZTFJ010000407.1:2493-2847 GCA_964612255.1 uncultured Rikenellaceae bacterium
CCCAATTATGTAAAGTATATTGCTAAAAAGAGACAATACAACCCCAAACAGCAACACCCAAATAACCTTTCGCTGAATTGGTGAGCACAAAACCAACATTCTAATTAGCAAAACTATCGAAAGTAAAATAAGCAAATAGGAATACCCGCTATTTATCAACCACCATAGGCCGTGCGACACAAAATGGTAACGAATACCATTTATCACTTCAATGTGGCTAAGTGATTGTTTGTAAGGCCTTTCAGACCTAAGTGCATCATATACATCGGCGAGAGCGAAAATTCGTGCTTCCAACGGAATATTTTCCCCTTTCAAGCCTTCAAGTGCAGCAATGGATCGGATGTATGCTACGCC
>CAZTFJ010000408.1:0-2846 GCA_964612255.1 uncultured Rikenellaceae bacterium
CAATACACTCCTGATAATAGCTAGGATAAAATCTTTCACTTATGCTATTCAAAAACTCTCTATCAATTAGCTCTGTGTATGTACTAATGAAATAGTTTTGCGTTTCAAATCCTCCAGAAGGCGACAATACCTTGGTTATCACTTTATCATTACAACTTCTGAAGAACTTATTCAAATCACTTTTTTTATCTGTTAAAAGTTGTCTTGGTATTTTCAACCCCGCTTTCCTAGCATTATTTAGCACTATCAACTTATTAACATCGGAGCCATTAAAGCTATTAATCGATTTTTTACCTTCTAATAAGAAATGTAAATATTGAATTATTACATTCTTTTCAACTACTGAATAATGATATGAAGAAATACACATTTCGTCTTGTACTTTATAATAGGAACTATTTCTTCTCATTTTTACCTCAAATAAACCCCGCCTAAACCAGTATCCAGTAATATCGTTAAGTTCAAAAGATTCGTTTCTACAACAAAACCGAACATCTTGATCATTTTGATTCAAACTAATTTCTAAAATATCATCAGGTGTTATTGTAAAATAATCAACACCCAGATATTTCATCCATTCAATAACACGCAGGGTCGTATAATCATTGTTCACTGTTTCAATTAGAACCATAAGTATCTTTAATTATCACAGGGGTTTTTAAAAGTAATATATTCTCTAGTTCATTATCAAGTGGCTCCTTCTGGATGAAAATATTGTCTCCATTATATCCTAGTATCGTTAGATACTTTTTAATAACCTCTAAATTATCGATAAAATGATTAGTTGGGTGAGAAGAAGTTGCCACCAGCCATATTGGCTTATCCTTTTTTGAACTTAATAGGGCTATAGCAGTTGAGTTAATTGCCAGCATTGATTTTTCCAAATCAAGAATACCACTATTATCATCAAAAATAAGTAATGGTATACTGTGATAACAAACCCCCTCCATATTTACCGTAGATGTATGATTCACAAGTTTCCATAAAATTTGTTCGGCTTCAGTCCACTTGCCATTGTATGAAACACAATCATCTATAATGAGTTCTAAGTAAAAAAGCTGCTCGTTATAGTTAAAGTGCAGTATTGGAATATGAGCCATTTCATAATTTAGCCTCAAGTACTTAGTAACCCACCCTTTATCTTCAACAATTTTTTTAAAAATTTTAGCATTAAGTGAATCAAATTCAATTTGTTTAAAATATCGAGGGTCATTAGGAGCCTTTACATTGCGATACATTTGATCCCTTTTTATTATTGAATCAAGCGTAGCAATTAGACCAATATCTTTAACTTCAACTGACTGCTTTTCATTCGCAATCTTCTCTATCTCATTAAGCCCATCAATAAATTTTATTTTATCAGAATAAAGTTTTTTTAAGTAATTGAAACGTTCTAACTCAATACTAAAATCTATAATTGCTCTCCTCAAAACCAACAGGGCACCATCTATATTATTCCTATCAACATAGTAGCGAACTAAATAGTAATAACCTGATGATTGAGTTGGAAACAAACAAACTATCTCAATTAAAAGCTGGTGAATATTTTCGTCAATTCTGGATTGCTTTAATAACTCTATTTGAGCTAGTTTGTTGAAATAAACATTCTGGTTCTTTAGATGCTGCAGATATGAATACTTCAAAGTAGTTGTATTGAATTCGATGCCATAACCCAAATCTTGTTCAAGCGAGTCGAAGAGGTTATCGTTTACTCGTCCATTAAAATTAAAAGAATAACGGTAATGATTTTCTTGAGAATAACAAAGGGAACAACAATTAATAAATAAACACATTAAAAGTAATCGCATTTTGTAACTTATAAGAGTAAATTGTAAAATATAGGGTGGGCAGTATTGTTTCCCACCCCATAATAATTGTTTATTCGAATACTATTACTCTTCATCAACACATTCGCAGATTATTCCTGTAGATTTTCCACCACAGTCCCACGTTATTACATATCCAATATCCTCTCCGCAGCAATCTGTATCACAATTACATACACTTTGATATGTGCTTGTATCCATACCACCTCGTACGTTGTTGAGTTGATCATTCGACAATGTATCACATTGTGAAAAATTGATTTTCTCTAACTTTTTCATAATTAAAAGTTGTTTAAAGTTGGTAATAATTAATTTAATTTTGCCAAACCCACCCTCTGGGCCCATCCAGGATGCTTTGGCATACCAAAGGTAAGTCACACCGGTGACATGGGGTGGCACCGGTGGTTTTTAACAAATAATTTGAAAACTAACAAAGCGCCAAAATTACTTTAATACGCTCATTTTATTGCACTTAAAACCTATAACACACAGGTATGAACTTTTCAAAAAAAACACTTTTTGGCACTAATTTAGAGTAATTACAAATAACGACAAAGGAAATGGGAGGGTAACTTGCTACTCCCCCTCCCCATTCCCCACAGGGTTATCGTCATTAGTAACCACAGGCTTAAACCCGAACTGAAAGGTTACGGGCTCTGAGTAATAATAGGTGTTGCGGTGGCGGCAAAACCGGATATCGGCATCCAACTCGCGCAGCTGGGCAAAGTAGCGCATTAAGGTGCGATGGGAAATGCCCAAGCGCTGGGCCAGCTGGGCGGGTGTTCCCGTGGTGCAACTTTTAATTTGCTGGTGGAGCGTTTCCACCAGATCTCTTGCTTTTAAAATCATTGCGTTTGTTGTTTATGGTTAATAAATAGGGTGAAAAGGTGAGTAGACAACATGCCCCTCTACCCTATATCATCCAAAACACCAATTTGTGACAATGATTTTTGAAGTTTTTTTTGAAAAAAATTAAGCCCGATGGGTAACGGGCTGGTTTATTGACATTTGAGTTTGTGT
>CAZTFJ010000409.1:0-2133 GCA_964612255.1 uncultured Rikenellaceae bacterium
GGCTAGCACCAAGTCGGTTAGCTGCGAAAGGGTTAGTCCGAAAAGAGGGGGATTGTGCATGGTACTTTGGTTGTCGGTTATCAGTTGTCAGTTATCAGTTGTCGGTTGTCGGACTTCGAGCTCCCGTCTTCTGCCTTCCAACCTAAAAGTATATCTCCGCATTAATATTGGCAAATGGAACTCCGCGCGAAATAAGCACATCACGGGTATCAACAACCATCTCGGCGCTACCGCAAAGGTAATACTTTTTGGTGGTATCTATATTTTGCCACTGCTTTAAGTAATCGGTAACCCTACCCTGAAAATAATCGTCGTGAGAACAGCGCGAGCAGCATTGTATGTAATTACGACCAAGTTTTTCGGTTAGGTAATCGTTGTAATAAAAATACTCGGGAAAGCTAACACCGTGAATAAGGGTTGGATTTTTTCCTTTCTCCGAAAGAATTCTGGACATAAACGGTGCAATTCCCGTACCCGCTGCAATGTAAACTGCATCATCGGAAAACTGTGTAAACGTACCAAAGGGTTCCGACACCAATACCTCATCGCCAGAACGGAATAAGGGTAAAGCAGGCGAAAGCTCTCCGCCAGCCTTCTCGGCATAAAGAATATCTATCATTTCGGCATCTTCGGCGCTGGCTATGCTATATAGCCTTGGGGCAATATCCTTGTTCACACCTAGGCCAATAACCTGACCTGCTTCAAATTTAAAACTTCTCCTAAACGATAGCACGTAGGCTCCGTTGGCTATTTGCTTATGGCTTACAATTCGCTGCTTGTTGTATTTTAAGTCGTTCCAGGGTTTCATATCGTGAATAATTTTATAGATGACCCTATTTGCTGTCAATGGTTTAAAAGAACGGAGAGCAAAGAAGTTATTTCGTATTTCGCCGAAATAAAAACATTTCGTAATATTGCGAAATATTTATAATTAACACCTATGACAAAGCCAAACTATACCGATAGGCAAACAGCGCTAGCCCGATACGCCAAGGCACTAAGCCATCCGGCACGAATTGCAATAATGGAGATACTATCGGAACAAAGTTGCTGCTACAGCGGCGATATCACAAACGATTTACCCATTGCCCGTAGCACGCTATCGCAGCACTTGAGCGAGCTAAAAGAGGCAGGGTTGATACAAGGCGAGTTTAATCCGCCAAAAATAAAATACTGCATCCGCAGAGAGGGATGGGACGAAGCGAAGCGGATGATGGGGGAGTTTTTTGAATGATGAACAAGGATTGATGATTTTAGATTTATGAAGTATTCGTTACTTCCAAAATCAAAAATCGTTAATCTTCAATCGATATTCATATTATTAATAAAATTAACTCAAACTATGGAAATCAAAGTACTAGGGCCTGGCTGCCCAAAGTGTAAAACGCTTGAACAAGCCACTCGTAACGCAGTAAGCGAACTTGGCATTGATGCCAATATTACAAAGATTGATGACATTGTTGCAATAATGAACTATGGCGTAATGCGTACACCTGCATTGGTAATTGACGAGAAGGTAATTTTCTCGGGTAAGGTGCCAGGTGTTAGCGAGCTAAAGGAAATTATCACAAAAAATCAGTAACACACAAAAGATCATCTTAAACTATGAAAAGAATTGCGTTACTAATATCTGTTGCCTCAATGGCAATGATTATGATGAGCTGCGGTGGCTCAACCGAAAAAAAATCTACAGAAACAGCAAAGGTTAAGGCTGAGGAAACGGCAAAAGTAATGGTATATTACTTTCACAGCAAGCAGCGCTGCAAAACGTGCTTAGCCATACAAAAAGTTGCTGAACAAACAATTGCCGAGAACTTTGCCAGCAATGCAGAAGTTAAGTTTGTTGAGCTAGACTACACCGAAAGCACCAACGAGGCCATTGCAAACAAGTATGAAGTAGCTGGTAGCAGCCTGATTATTGTATCGGGTGATGCACAAAAAAACCTAACAAGCGATGCTTTTGCCAATGCGCTAAAGAACCCTGACGTTTTAAAAGAGTTAATTGTTGCCGAGGTAAACAAGCATCTGTAGCCAATGGAGTTTTTGCAAAACCTTATAGATAACTCACAATTCCCAATATTAACGGCCTTTGCGCTGGGGTTAATGACCGCCATTAGCCCCTGCCCCTTGGCT
>CAZTFJ010000409.1:2143-2844 GCA_964612255.1 uncultured Rikenellaceae bacterium
TGCCGCCGAGGTTCTGGAACATGCCCTGCAGCTGCTGCGAGAGCTCCTCCATGCCGGGCGGCGCCCCTGCCCCTTGGCTACTAACATCTCCGCCATTGGTTTTATTGGTAAGGATGTGCAGGATAGGCGAAAGGTTTTTATCAATGGCATTATATACACCCTAGGGCGAGCCATTACCTATTCGGTGCTTGGAATAATTCTTATTATCATCCTACGGCAAGGTTCTAGCATCTTTAAAATACAAAAGGCTGTTAGCACCTATGGCGAGATGTTTATTGGCCCACTACTTATTATAATTGGCCTGTTTATGCTCGATTTTATACAGTTTAAAACAAAGGGCACAAGCAAACTCTCGGCTAAAGCCGAGGCCAAGGCTCGTGGTGGCAGCCAGTGGGGAGCATTATTACTGGGCATAGTTTTCGCATTGGCATTTTGCCCATATAGCGGTGTGCTATATTTTGGAGGGCTAATTCCGCTGTCGGTTTCGTCGAACTCGGGTTATTTCTTACCCTTTGTATTTGCCATTGCAACGGGGCTACCAGTAATTATCTTTTCGTGGGTTTTGGCCTTTAGCGTATCGAGCATAGGGCTGGTTTACAACAAGATAAAATTCTTTGAACTCTGGTTTCGCCGGGTAGTTGCCGTACTATTTATTGGGGTTGGGGTTTACTATACAATTGTTGCTTTCTTTTAGGACACTT
>CAZTFJ010000410.1:0-2835 GCA_964612255.1 uncultured Rikenellaceae bacterium
GCCAAACTGAATTACCTCGCGCCTTACAGCAACCGATTCGCGTGCGGTAAGTATCATGCCGGTGTAGGGTACGGCAAGGCGAAGTATGGCAACCAGCTTTACAAAATCGTTGTCGTTAACTTCATACTCCTTTGGAGTATTGACCGACGCAGCATCCTTAATGCGGGGGAACGAAATGGTATGTGGACCCACGTTGTAGCATGCCTCAAGGTGATTGGTGTGGCGAACTAGCGAAAGCACCTCGTAGCGCCAGTCGTATAGGCCAAATAGTGCTCCAATCCCAACATCGTCTAGTCCTACTTCCTGTGCACGGTCGAGGCTGGTGAGTCGCCAATTAAAATCGCGCTTTTTGCCACTAAGATGATATTGTGCATAGGCCTCGGGGTGGTAAGTTTCCTGAAAAACCTGATAAGTACCAATTCCGGCTTCCTTAACGGTTCTAAAACCTTCTATATCCAATGGGGCAGCATTAATATTAACTCTGCGTATTTCGCCATTCCCTTTTTTAATGCCGTAAACCAACTTTACGTTGTTGGCAATAAATTCGGGTGAGTACTCTTTATGCTCGCCATAAACCAGAATTAAGCGTTTTTGTCCATTATCTTCAAGTGCTTCAACCTCCTTAATAATTTCATCATCATTTAGTGTAACCCGTTGGGCATCTTTGTTCGATGCTCTAAATCCGCAGTAAGAGCAGTTGTTTGTGCACTTGTTGCCAATGTATAGTGGAGCGAAAAGAACTATACGGTTTCCGTAAACTTTCTTTTTTAAATCGCGGGCTGCGTTAAGTATTTCCTCAACCAGCGTGGGGTCGGTTGTGTTTACCAGAACAGCAGTTTCCTCTAACGAAAGCCTTTTTTTGTTGTACGCCTTGGCAATAACCTCGCGCACCCGCTCTGGGGTCGATTCGGTGCTGTAAATGTAGTTCCAAATCTCGGCAGGGTCAATGAAGGGTTTCATTGGCTCGTCGGGAATTAAGTACTTTTCTGGGGTGAATTTCATATCAAACTAAATTTTGTGGTTTAAAAAGATAAACTTGCTCTAAGGTAAAAGTTACGGCCAGGTTCAATGCTAATTGCCCCGCGATTGGTCGAAAGGTGATTGGTGTAGCTTGCATTGGTTAGGTTGTCGATACCTGCAAATAGTTGAAGCTGCGTTAGGCCCAGATTAATTCTGCGCGAGCTGGCTGCCATATCTATGCGGTAGTAACCATCGGTCTGGGTTTCGCCCTCGGCAATTTTATCCTGCTTGCTGGCTCCAAAAATGCTAGCCTCAATATTGCCAATTTTTATGATATTGTAACGTATTCCAAATCGTCCGCTAAGGGGGGGGATTTGTGGCAAGTTAGTTTCCGCCTCAACATCTTTTCCTCTTACATATGCTCCCGACCCAAATAATGCTATATTCTTGGTAGCTTTGTATTGTAGCTTAATGTCGGCTCCGTATAGCATTGCCTTGCTAACATTGGCATTAACTAATGCGGGTAGCGTATCAACAATCCCTTCCGATGGTCCAGTGGTAATGGTGTAAATATACTCGCCTGGCGTTTCAACAATCATATTGTTTATCCAGTTCGAGAATACACCCACCTGTGCAGTAAAATTTGGTTTCCAAATTCGTAAGCCCAAATCGGTGGCGTAGCCATTTTCCGATTTTAGCGACGGATCGCCAATGCGAACCATATTGCCAAGGTCAATAAATTTGAAACTCTCCTCCAACGATGGTGCTCTGAATGAGCGGGCTAGGTTGGCCGAAAGGTCAATGTCGGATGTTATGCTGAAAAGCGCTCCAGCATTGGCACTCCATGAAAACAGATTTTGTTCGCCAGCCTCAAAAGTAATTCGTTGGTTAGGAGGCGTATCGTTACGTGTTCCGTTCATTATTAGGTAGTCGATATCGAAATTCTGATCGTTGGTGGTTTTTATGCCATCGGCTCTACCACCCAGAATTAGAGTTAGCCTATCGTTAAGCAATCGGCTTTCGTTCTGCACAAAAATGCCAGCTGTGGCAAATGTTGAATTTGGGGTAGGGGTTTCGCCTCTAACCAGGTTGTTAGTAGCCATTAAATTGCCACCGGTGTTAAACACTTCAATGGTAATGTACTTTTCTCTTTCGGTGTTAAGTTCACGCGCCCACGCATCTATCCCCGCAATTAGGGTGTTGTTATCGCCAAAATTCCATATGGATTGTAACTGCAAACCGTTGGTGCGGTGCTCGCCGGTTGGGGTAAAGTATTGTGGTGTAATGCGTTGTATTCCTGTGGGGATGGTAACCTCGTTAACCGTATTGGGGTAAAGTAATACGTCGCGCAGAATGTACTGATTAAAGTAGCTTAGCTTTAACGACGACAGGGAGCCTGAAATATCAGTAATTTCGTAGCTGGCTGCAAATAGCTGGCGACCAATATCGCTGTAGGTGGCTGTGGCTGGGCCTGGAAAAGCTGCACCGCCAGGAATACCTACATCGGTGCCCCAGTAGCGCTGGAACTGTGCTTTAAAAAGATGATTTTTGAATGGCTTTACGCCAACCTTAGCCGATAGGTTATTGGCAGTAAACTGGCTATTGGGCAGTTCGCCTTGGGGCGTTGTAATGTTTTGGGCATCGGTGTATGTACCGCTTAGCTTTAGGTACCATTTCTCGGCACCCGTTTTAACATTGGCGTAACCTGTGTAGCTGCTGTTGGAGGTGGCAAATCCGCCAATAATATTTCCCTTAGCGTAGGGTTGCGAGGCAAAATATCCATCTTTAGTAATAATATTTACAATTCCGCCCATAGCGCCCGTTCCGTAAAGCACCGATTGTGCACCTTTAACCACCTCAACGCGCTCAATGTCG
>CAZTFJ010000411.1:0-2829 GCA_964612255.1 uncultured Rikenellaceae bacterium
TAGACTGTCTTTAGCACCATACTTATAAAATCCTTCTGAAAAAACGGTTCCTTTTCCCAAAAAAGATAACAACAAGATTTACGACCGATTCCGTGCTGCTTGCGATACATTCTTCAATAGCAAGCGCGAATTTTACCAGGAAGCTCGAGAAGATCAACAAAATAACCTACAGCTAAAAACCGATTTGTGCATACAGGCCGAGGGGCTAAAGGAAAGTAGCGAGTGGAAAAAGGCTACCGAGGAGCTTATAAACCTTCAGAAACGTTGGAAAGAAATTGGACCAGTTCCCCGAAAACATAGCGATGAACTTTGGAAACGTTTCCGTGCAGCCTGTGACTTTTTCTTCGAGCGAAAATCGAAGCATTTTGCCACTGTTGATAGCAAATACGAGGATAATTTAAAGGCAAAAGAAGAGCTTATTGACCAAATTGTTGCTTACAAGGTTACCGATAATGTGGAGGAAAGCCTCAAAGTTCTTAAGGAATTTCAACGTAGGTGGGCTGAGATTGGTTTTGTGCCTCTTAAAAAGAAAGACGAGCTACAGCGTAAATATCGGGAGGCCGTGAATAAGCATTTCGAGGATTTAAAGATTGATAACTCTAAAAAGAATATTCTCAAGTTTAAAACTAAGATTGATACTATCCAGGGTAATCCTAAAATGGAGAACAAGATGCGCTTTGAGCGCGATAAACTTTTCAATCAGTTAAAACAACTTGAGAATGATATAGTGTTGTGGGAGAATAACATAGGTTTCTTTGCCAAATCGAAAAATGCCGATCAGCTCATTAAAGATGTGGAACGAAAAATTGAAAAAGCTCGTGCCGATCTTAAGGTTATTGAGGAAAAAATAAGGATGATCGACAACATGGATCAAGCTCAATAAAGTTGTATTTTCATATATTATAGTTATGCCGCACAAAACCAAGTACGTTTTTGTCACTGGCGGGGTTGCTTCGTCATTGGGCAAAGGGATCATATCCTCATCGCTTGCTAAGCTATTGCAAAGTAGAGGATATTCGGTTACCATTCAAAAACTCGATCCATATATTAATGTCGATCCGGGAACGCTAAATCCATACGAGCACGGCGAGTGCTACGTTACCGAGGATGGTGCCGAAACAGACCTCGATTTAGGACATTACGAACGTTTTCTTAATGTACATACAACTCAGGGCAACAACGTTACAACTGGTCGTATATACCAATCGGTAATAAACAAGGAGCGGAGGGGAGAGTACCTTGGAAAAACCGTACAGGTAATTCCTCACATTACCGACGAAATTAAGCGCAGAGTAAAACTGCTTGGATCGAAGCATAATTTTGATGTGGTAATAACCGAAATTGGGGGAACCGTTGGCGATATTGAGTCTCTTCCATACATCGAAGCCGTTCGCCAGCTTAAGTACGAGTTAGGCCCAACCAACTCAGCTTTTATTCATCTTACCTTGGTTCCCTATTTAGCTGCCTCGGGCGAATTAAAAACTAAACCTACGCAGCATTCCGTAAAGGTGATGCTTGAGAATGGTATACAGCCTGATGTACTTGTTCTGCGTACCGAACATCCGCTTACCGATGACATCCGCAAAAAGGTTGCACTTTTTTGCAATGTAAGCCTTGATGCTGTGGTTGAATCTATAGATGTATCTACAATTTACGAGGTTCCTTTGCTGATGCTCAAGGAAAAGCTAGATGTTACGGTTTTACAAAAACTTAACCTGCCAACCGGCCCTACTCCAGAGCTTAAAGCCTGGAAACAGTTTATATCAAAACTTAAAGACCCCAAGTCAATTGTGAAGGTTGCACTGGTAGGCAAGTACATTGAGCTGCCCGATGCATATAAATCTATTATGGAGTCGTTGGTTCATGCAGGTGCCACCAACCATTGTAAGGTTGATATTGTACCTGTTCACTCCGAGGAGATTGACGCAAATAATGTGGCCGAAAACCTATGCGAGATGAATGGCATTTTGGTGGCTCCAGGTTTTGGCCATCGAGGTATTGAGGGGAAAATTGAGGCTGTAAAGTTTGCTCGCGAAAATAAAATCCCATTCTTTGGCATATGCTTGGGAATGCAATGCTCGGTGATTGAATATTCACGAAATGTGCTGGGTTACGCCGATGCTAACTCATCGGAAATGACTCGTAACACTTCTCATCCGGTGATAGATTTGATGGAAGATCAAAAGGGTATTAGCGACAAGGGTGGCACAATGCGCCTTGGTGCTTACCCCTGCACCCTGAGCGAGAATTCAAAAGCGTATGCAGCATATAAACAGGTTAGTATTTATGAACGCCACAGGCATCGTTACGAGCTGAACAATGCATTCCTTGACGATTTGCAAGCTAAGGGTATGATTGCAACTGGTATTAACCCCGATTCGGGGTTGGTTGAAATTGTTGAAATTCCCAATCATCCTTGGTTTGTGGGCGTACAGTTTCATCCGGAGTATAAGAGTACCGTTGTTAACCCACATCCGCTTTTTGTCAATTTTGTAAAAGAAATTTGTAAAGAAAAGTGATGAATTAGAAACAATAATACAAGCTAAATACGTTAAATATTGAGTAAAATAGAAAGAGTAAGATGGATAGAAATTCGATTATTGGTTTAGTTGTTATATTTGTAATTCTTATTGGTTTCTCTTACCTTAATAAGCCTTCGCAAGAGCAACTCGAAGCTGCCAAAAGACGTAGCGACTCGTTAGCCTTAGTTAAATCAGAGCAGGATAGGGCAGCACAAGAGCAAGAAGCCTTGGCCCTTCAAAATCAGGAGAGCAGCAGGCTTGAATCAAATGAGCAAGAAAAACCTTTGCAAAACTCACTATTTGCTCA
>CAZTFJ010000412.1:0-2819 GCA_964612255.1 uncultured Rikenellaceae bacterium
GATGAAAACTGCCACCTATGCATCGGCACGTACAGCCAATGCTGCTCGCGAATCACTTAACGCCGGGCTAAAAATCGCCTTCCGAAGCGGAGCAGTTATGGGGTTGGTAGTTGTTGGACTAGGACTGCTCGATATATCGCTTTGGTATCTTGTGCTAAATCATTTTGTTGATGATGCTGACGCAAGCCACAAGCTCGTTGTAATCACAACCACAATGCTTACATTTGGAATGGGTGCATCAACCCAAGCCCTATTTGCTCGTGTTGGTGGAGGTATTTACACCAAAGCAGCCGATGTAGGAGCCGACCTAGTGGGTAAAGTTGAGGCAGGAATTCCTGAGGATGACCCCCGAAACCCAGCAACTATTGCCGACAACGTGGGCGATAACGTGGGCGACGTGGCAGGTATGGGCGCCGACCTTTACGAGAGTTACTGCGGATCTATACTGGCTACTGCAGCGCTTGGCGCATCGGCATTTATGACAGCCGACACCGGAATGCAATTTAAAGCCGTTTTAGCACCAATGCTTATTGCTGCCGTGGGTATTATCCTATCAATTATTGGTATTTTCTTGGTTAAAACCAAGGAGGGTGCAAATATGAAGCAGCTATTAGGCTCGCTAAGCATTGGCGTTAACGTTAGCTCGGTGCTTATTGCCATTGCAACCTTTGCCATACTATACTTCCTTGGGCTCGACAACTGGTTTTGGATTTCATGGGCTGTTGTAGTTGGACTTATTGTTGGTATTGTAATTGGAAAATCGACCGAATACTATACCTCGCACTCATACAAACCAACTCAAAAGGTGAGTGAAAGCGCAAAAATGGGACATGCTACCGTAATAATATCGGGCACAGGTCTTGGTATGCTATCAACAGCTATTCCAGTGCTCGCTGTAGTTGTGGGTATTACTCTATCGTTCCTTTTTGCATCTGGGTTTGATGTTACAAACATATCAAAAGGATTATACGGAATTGGCATTGCCGCTGTGGGTATGCTCTCTACACTTGGTATTACTCTGGCTACCGACGCCTACGGCCCTATTGCCGATAACGCTGGTGGAAACGCCGAGATGAGCCACCTTGGCCCAGAAGTTCGCAAACGTACCGATGCGCTCGACTCGCTCGGCAACACTACCGCTGCAACGGGTAAAGGGTTTGCCATTGGCTCAGCTGCACTTACAGCGCTTGCGCTTCTGGCATCGTACATTGAGGAGCTAAAAATTGGAATGGTTAGGCTACTTGAGCAAGGAAAAGCCATAACCACACTACCCGATGTTGCCCTAAATATGGAGATAGTTAAGAATGCCGGAATTGAAGATTTCATGAACTGGTTTAACGTGAACCTCATGAACTACAAGGTGCTAGTGGGTGTATTCCTTGGTGCTATGCTAGCGTTTATGTTTAGCGGATTAACCATGAATGCTGTTGGCCGAGCTGCACAGAAAATGGTTGAAGAGGTTCGCAGGCAATTCCGCGAAATAAAAGGTATTCTCGAAGGCGAAACCGAGCCAGATTATGCACGCTGCGTTGAAATATCGACCCGCGGTGCTCAAATCGAGATGATTCTTCCATCGGCTCTAGCCATCATTATTCCAATTCTTACCGGTGTTATTTTTGGAGTTGCCGGTGTTATGGGATTGCTAGTTGGCGGATTAGGCTCTGGCTTTGTTCTTGCAATATTTATGGCAAACGCTGGGGGTGCTTGGGATAACGCTAAAAAGTATATTGAGGAAGGTAACTTTGGCGGCAAAGGATCCGATGCCCACAAAGCTGCCATTACTGGCGATACTGTTGGCGACCCATACAAAGACACATCTGGACCTAGCCTAAATATACTTATTAAGCTAATGAGCATGGTTTCAATAGTAATGGCTGGGCTAACCGTAGCATTTAGCCTTCTATAAAAAAATTGAAAAGTTAACTAAAAAAGGTTGGCCTACGCAGGCCAACCTTTTTTGTTGTGGCAACAATTGTATCTTCTAAAATATTATTATACATTTGTTTACACTGTTTAAAAATTCGAGTAAGAACATAATCCTTACCGCTATGAAAGCAAAAAGTTTTCTTTTAATGCTAACCATTGTGTTATCTACCACCCCATGTACAACCCATTTTTTTAATGAACCTCAACCCGTAAATACAAAAAACAGCAAAAGAATGCCCAGGGAGCTGGCTGGTGAGTGGAGAAACGATGAGGACAAAGAAATCCATCATATCGACAAAACTACCTGGACAAAAACCAAATTCGATTCGCTGGGAAACATAACAGGGAAAGAGGTAACAAGTCTATCGGACAGCTTAATTATTAAACGTGTTAAAAGAAACTACTTTATAAACAAGTTAGAGGAAAATGGGTTTTGGGTTGTGTACCTCGGCAAAAAAAGCAACAAACACTTCTTAATAAAAGGAATTGGCAAGGCCGACTCGCTAGCCATAAAAACCATACTAAAGCTTACCCCCGACTCTATTGCCGACGACCACGAGTACTATTACAACAATGCCAAAATAGATAAAAAACAAATGCTCGATTTTGTTGAAAACGGAGGATTTACCGATACCCTTTTTGTATTTGATTTAGAAAAAAGAACTATAGACTGACCCTATTTACACGCTAAAACCTGTACTGATACCCCAAGCGAACAACCTGCGTTTCGTAAAAATCATCAGATTTTAGGGTAAAGCTAGTACCATCAATCTCGTACCTTGTTACCAGAGTATTTAGTATATCGCTAGCGTTAATAAAGAGTTCCCCTTTGCCATCTGGTAGGTTTCTGGTTATGCCATCATCAATAGAGTAGCGAGTTAGTATTTTCTTCT
>CAZTFJ010000413.1:0-2808 GCA_964612255.1 uncultured Rikenellaceae bacterium
TATTGATTCTGTTTTTGATCCCTTTGTAAGCTCGAAAGAGGCAGGAGGGGGCAACATACCTTAATGATATATACTTTTTTGATAGCAACCTTGGTTTTATTGTGGGTGGCAATACTTCTTACTCTCGCTCAGAAATATTTAAAACTACCGATGGAGGCGAAACATGGAGTTTAATTAGCTCACCTGTTGAATCGGCTCTTACCTCTGTTACTTTTGTAGATTCTAACACTGGCTTTATTGTTGGCAATACTTAAAACAGTTGATGCTGGTGAGACTTGGAGTTTATACTCAAACTCAGGGGCAAGCTATTCTGAATACACTTCAGGTGCTATATATACTAAATTTTCAACTGTTTCATTTTTCGACCAGAATAATGGTTTAGCAGCAGGAGAAGCTAGGATTTATTTTACTGCCGATGGGGGTTCAACATGGACTGAAGGCTATTATGGGTATGGCGATAATAGTCAAACTGTTTATATTAGTGGAACTTCATCTGCAATAGCTTTAGGCGATAATGGCCTATTGTTAAGCACAGCCAATAAGGGGCAAAACTGGGCAAAGGATTTTGATTATAATACTGAAAGTTTCTATGGGTTATCGTTCAAGGGTTCGGTTGGTTATGCAACTGCAACTGGCGGTAAAGTATTAAAATCAACCGATAATGGAGAAACTTGGACTTATCTTACTCAATCGGGTGATTATAAATCTGCTTTAACCATATCAGATCAAAATGCAATAATTGCAGGCACATCAGTTTACGTTTCAAACGATGGAGGTTCAAGCTGGACCTACAAATCTATTGATGGTTCTGGCTCTATATGGGGACTATTTTCACCAAAAAATTCCAATATTGTTTACGGCGTAGGTAGTAATAGGGTCATAAAATCTACCGATAGTGGTGCGAATTGGGCAAATCTAACCAGTCCATATGCTAGTACACTCTATGATGTGTGTTTTGTTGATGATAACACAGGGGTTGCCGTTGGCGGCAAAAGTGGTGAGACAAAAATTTATAGAACTACCGACGGAGCATCGAGCTGGCAAGAGATTACATCACCTGTGACAAATGGGGCTCTTTATGGTATTGATTTTATTGATGAGACTACTGGTTTTGCCTGTGGTACAGATACTACCCTGCTAAAAACAACCGACGGAGGGGTAACCTGGTCAAAAGTTATACTTAACTCCGATCTGCCAAGTTATTCCGACGATTTAAGAAAGGTACGTTTTGGCGATGAGAGTAATGGCGTTGCTGTTGGGGTAACGGGTATTGTATTTATTACTACTGATGGAGGGGTTACTTGGACAATTGATAACAATGTTCCTACGCAAAATTTCTTCTATTCATGCGATTATTCAACAAGTAAGCTTGTTGTAGCTGGTTCTAGTGGGACAATTCTAGCAAAAAACGTAACGCTACAAAATGCAACAATCCCAACTCTAACCACAACCGCAGTTACCAATATCACCCAAACCACAGCCTCATCGGGGGGTGCAATTACCGATGATGGCGGAGCCGATATTACGGCTAAGGGTGTTGTTTGGAGCACATCAACCAGTCCCACGCTCGATACTAACGAAGGTTTTACAAGCAATGGCACTGGCACAACCGAGTTCAACAGCGACCTAACCGGACTAACCGCTGGTACAACCTACTACGTTCGCGCCTACGCCACCAATAGTGCAGGTACGGGGTATGGTAATGAGGTGCAATTTACTACCGAGGAGGAATCAACTGTCGATCCGCTATCTCTTCCATTTGCCGAGAATTTTGATGGTGAAGTCCATGATTGGACTATCAAGGACTTGGATGGAGATGAGAATAAATGGGGAATTTACACAAACTCAGATGAGGTAGAGGTTGCTTATAGTGGCACCAAGTGTGCTGGGGTTAAGTACAACTCTAATGGGTGTAACGATTGGCTAATAACGCCATTGTTGTCGCTACCTGCTGGCGAGGAGATAGAGTTTTCCTTATGGGCAAAATCTCAGGATCCAAGCTATTTGGAATCGTTTGATATTCAAATTTCAACCGATGGGGGTGAAAATTTCACTAAGGTTGGTTCCCAAACAGATATCTCCGCCACATACACCAAGTATACCTACGATTTAAGCGACTACGCAGGGCAAAATGTCTATATTGCCATTGTTTGTGTTTCTGTCGATAGGTTTTATCTTTATGTTGATGATATCTCTTGTGCAATTAAAGGAACTACTTCAAGTCCAATAATTTATTCCGAATCTTACCTTAAAGCATACCCCAACCCATTCACCAGCAACCTAACGCTCGAGAGCGAAAAGGGCATCTCGCAAGTAGTGGTAATGAATGTAAGCGGTCAGGTAGTGCTTGCAAAGCAAGCAAATGGCCAGTCAAAACTAGTGCTTGAGGCTAATAATCTCGATACAGGATTATACATTGTGAAGCTAA
Organism: uncultured Rikenellaceae bacterium; assembly: GCA_964612255.1. Taxonomy (GTDB): domain Bacteria; phylum Bacteroidota; class Bacteroidia; order Bacteroidales; family Tenuifilaceae; genus Perlabentimonas. Next base: position 2,429 of record CAZTFJ010000413.1, read on the forward strand.
CCGAGGTAGACGGTACAATTTTGCACACAAGAATTGTAAAACGCTAACCATCAAATGCAATAAAAAAAAGAGGGCTGCCGTTAAGTGTAGCCCTTTTTTTTGATATCATTATCAGATATCTTACGATGTTACTATTGTATTTCCGAATTGGTTTATAGATAGGGGTGATGGTTGTAACCCGTCAATTCTTGCTTCAACTACACTTGATATGCTGTGTGAACCCGTGGCGTATAGTTGCAATTTGCTATTGAAGTTAGCCTGCTTTGACGGCACTCAGGCAGGTCAATCAATCAATCAACCAATCATCCAATCAACCAACCAATCATCCAATCAACCAACCAACCAATCAATCAATCAATCAACCAATCACCCCCAATGCC
>CAZTFJ010000414.1:0-2752 GCA_964612255.1 uncultured Rikenellaceae bacterium
TAGCTTATCGAGCCAAATACCAGCAGAAGCTAATACTAAACAGAGCATTATGGTAACGCTTAGGGTAAAACCAGCCTTTTACCAAACCCTTTGGTTTAACATATTGGTGATTACAGTAATAGCTGTTGTTTTGCTTTGGGTAGTTTACTCATCGTTTAGGCGGAGAATTTTGTACGGTAGGTTGCAAAAGATGGAGTTGGACCTGTTACGCTCGCAAATAAACCCACACTTCATTTTCAATACCTTAACGTCAATTCAGCATACCATACTGGCCAACCCCAAAGAGGTTGCTGTTGATACCCTTTCGCGTTTTGCTAAGCTTATGCGTATGTTTCTCGATTATTCGCGGTTACAGTATATCCCTTTGGCCAAAGCGCTCGATTTTTATACTACGTATGTTGAGGTGCACTCGGTAAACCTCGACGAGCGGATTGATTTCAAGATTTCATTAGAAGGCGCAATTGACAAGGAAAATATTTGGATCTCGCCAATGCTTATACAGCCTTTTATTGAGAATGCCATTGTGCACGGATTAGCTCCTAAGGGCAGTAATATGAAGTTAACCCTAGAGATGTCTCTTGAAAAAAAATGGCTACTGTGCGTAATTGACGATAATGGTATTGGACGCGAAAAGGCAATGCAAATAAAATCAAATAAAGCCAAAGCCCACCGGTCGGCTGGCATTGATATAAGCAGCAAAAGCATTTTGCTAGAGCTTAAAAAGGGCAAGTTTATCGAGGAAACATTCGAAATTGTTGATAAGTACGATAGCAAGCAGCTTGCAACGGGAACAACGGTGTATTTAAAAATACCTTACAGTAAGGATAAAACCTCTAAACCTTAAGGTACATCATTAGCTCGTCCTTCTTGCTCTCGCCAACCTTAACAGTAGTACCGTTGCTCATGGTTAGGTAGGCACCACGCCCCCTATGGTATTTTGTTACGTGCTTAAGATTTACAATTGATGATTTGTGAACGCGCACAAAAAGTTTGGGCTTTAGCATCTCTTCGTAGGTCGATAATCCTTTCGACGATACCACTTTTTTGCCATCAACGGTGTAAAACTCCGAGTAATTTGTATCGGCCTTTATGCAAACAATATCATCAATCATAATAAAGATTAACCCATCGAGGGTTGGGATAAAAACCCTGTCGTCGAGCGTGTTGTTAGCTTGTTGTGTACCCTGCGCCTTTTTAAGGTCGAGCTGCGATTTGGCTTTCTTAACAGCCTCTTTCAACTCCTCAATATCGTAGGGTTTTAGGATGTAGTCAACAGCCGAAGCCTTTATGGCTTGAAGCGAGTACTCGCTGTATGCGGTGGTTATTATCACCTCAAAATCGTCGGTGTTGGTCCGTTTTAGCACATCAAATCCGCTATCTTCTTGTAAATTAATATCTAAAAAAACAATTTGAGGTTTGTGCGAGTAGATAAGCTCAACGGCCTGCTCAACATTGCTGGCAATGCCCACCAGTTCCAAATCGGAAAATAGGTTTTTGATATAGCCCGAAAGCAGCTCTGCCGACTTGGTGTTGTCCTCTACAATTAGGGTTTTTAGCATTGATAAATAGTATTGAAATTATTTACAATAATGTGTAGTTCATTATATAATTCAATTAGCACATCTAATTGTGTAAATTTAACAACAATTATTAGGTTCGGAAAAAATTTCAACAGGAATGAATACCAATAAATAGAGGGTGTCTAAAAAAGTTCTAGGCACCCTCTATTTATATTTATGGTTTATTATTTGGAGACTTAGGAGAATTTAGTCGGCGCTAACGGTAAACCTGTAGGTTTGCTTTTCTTTGTCGAATGAAGATTCAAAAAGTAATCCATAGGAGGTTCTTACCTTAACATCTTTTGGCTTTAGGAGTATAAGGCTATTTACCAACGATCCAAACATTTCTTCGTTATTAACATTAACATGCTTTTTCCACCCTTTGCTCTCAAGTTTTTCTACCTCACCAAGGAACCATTTGTTCATCTCTTCGTTTTTTGCTTCATCTACCTCGTTAGCAGTAAAGGAGATAACGTAGCTATTAGATTTTTTCTTAACTTCCAAGAACTCGAGCGCATCGTGAAGTTTTATGTTACATTGATCGAGCAGCTGCATCATACCCTCCTTTGTTGACAGGGAAAGACGTTTTTCTTTTTTCACCTCTTTGGTTTCGCTTTCTTTTTGGGTAGATCCGCCACCGCAAGAGTATAGGGTTAACGAGAAAAGTAGAATAATAAATCCAAGTTTTTTCATAGCACTATATTTTGGTTAACAGATTGATGTCTAACAAAGGTAGGGTAATCTTTTGTAAATATCAAGAAATGAACACAATTCGCAAATATTGTTAGCAGCACAAGCCCTGTTTTAATGTAGTTTTATATAGATAGTAGTACGGGGATGAAAACACAATGAAGATGAAGCGGTGGGTAGTTAGCAAACGAGGGTGGGGTGGGTTATGACTGTTTAGTCAACCCCACATAAACACAAAAATAAACTTTACAGCATGCAAACATTTTGTTAACTTGTGATATTAATAAGAAGGTAATTTTGCCGCAAACTATATAAAAATTATGATTACAACTTTTCTTACAGTTTTTGCTGCTCTTTTTTCGGTAGTAAACCCCTTGGGTACAATGCCCGTTTTTATTGGTGTAACAGAGAATAACACCCCTGCAGAGCGAAAAACCACAGCGCTAAGGGCAAGCATTTATATGCTTATTATCCTATCGGTTTCGTTTTTTGCGGGAAAGTTT
>CAZTFJ010000415.1:0-346 GCA_964612255.1 uncultured Rikenellaceae bacterium
GCCAACTGATTTCGTCATTGTGGCAAAAAACGCCACCCTTACGAGACAAGCAACTGACAACCGACAACCAACAACCACCAACCAACAACCTCCCCTAAAGCTCTTTCATTATCTCTTCAATAGCCTTGTCAAGTTGAGGGTCGTTATTGTTGATTCGATTTTCAAAAGTTGTGTTCACGTATATGTCGGGAGCAACACCTTCCATCTCCAAATCTTTCCCATCGAGGGTATAGCAGCCCCAGGCCGGAACACGAACATACGAGCCATCAACCAAGCCCTTTCCCGAAGTGAATATAATCCAGCGGTAGGTTTCGGTACCAATAATTTTGCCCAGCCCAAGTTCGCG
>CAZTFJ010000415.1:356-2752 GCA_964612255.1 uncultured Rikenellaceae bacterium
CACTGATACAGAGAGACGGGATGAATCTGCAGCACATCGGATAGACCGGGCATGGCATCGCTAAGGCTGTGCTCGTTAATAAGCAGAACTATAGGTTTTGCTGATGGGGCAAAATTAGGTTGTGGAGATAATTTACCCTCACGATACTTCCATTTTAGGTATGGGCGTTGCGAAAGGAATTGCAGAACAGCATCGTGAACATTTCCGCCTCTGTTGTATCGAAGGTCTAGCACAAGCGCCTCTGCCTTTTCGGCATAGGTGGTCATATCAACAATAAACTGATTAAGGGCTCCCTCGCCCATATTTTTCATATGAACGTATGCAATTTTCCCGTTGCTCTGATTGCTGACGTATTGCTTGTTTCTGGCTATCCACTCATCGTACAACAAGGGCGATATTTGATATGCAGCATGCGTTGGAACTGTAACAACTTGCTCTTTACTGTTACGGGTAATGGTTAGTTCCAATTCGTTTGGACGCAACGGAAAAGTGAAGTAATGCTCACGGTTTACCTTTTTGTTAATTCTTTTCCCGTTTACAGCCACAACTTCATCGCCAGGTAAGAGCGGTGGTTCGGTAATATCGATATTCGAGTTGCGAATTATTCTCTCAATTTTATAAGGATTTTCTTTGCTAAATATTGCTCCTATGGCTACTGTGTGCTGCGCATTGAATGGTCTCTCTTCAAGCCCCCTAGAGCTAAAGCCCATATGCGATGCATTTAGTTCGCCTAGCATATCGTTAAGTAGAATCCTGAGGTTTTCTCTTGTTCTGATGTGGGGGAGAAAGGCTGCGTAGTAGTTGCGTTTTTGTACCCAGTCAACCCCGTGGAAATTCTCGTCGTAGAAGTTCTCTTGAAGTATTGTCCAAGTTTCATAGAACATTTGGTTAAATTCAGAGTTTAAGCTCTTGCTAAAGGTGTGCTTTACATCAACTTTTTCTAGCTTATTACCGTTTAGGTTGGCTTTGTAGATATTCCCATTGGCAAGGATGTAGTTGTCTTTTTTAGCCTGTACAAGGCTATATCCGCTGTAACCAACCGGGAATTGTGATAGTCTTTCAGTTTTGGGCTCTTCAAAAGGTTTATAGGTTACTGTCCAAATGGCATTTTCGCCCTTATCGTGATTTGATATGAAAAATAGAATTTGTGCGTCGTCCTTTTTTATAAGGAAGGGAGCGAATTGTTCTCCACCACTTACATCTACACTTTCCCAACGGTCTTCAATGTTTTGTAGGTCAATTCTAATTGCCACTGTATTCTTGTTATCTTTCTGCTCATCAGTTTCTTTGCTCCTGCGTTTTTTCTTATTCGAATCATTTTCTGTTTCATCCTTTTCCTCTTCTTCGAATAGCTTGTTAAACTCCTCAGATTTTAGGTTGGCAAAGAACCTGTGTAACGGAATGCGGTAAATACTGCTATTGCTGGAACCCCGTGGGTAGTTGGGAGTAAATCTATCTGTAGTAAAATAGATGTATTTTCCGTCGGGCGACCATACAGGGTCGGCTTCGGTAACCCCTGTGTTAGTAATGTTTATGGTTTTACTTGTGGCAATTTCATGTATAAAAATATCTTGTTCAAATGCTCGGTAGGCGGTAAATATGATGTACTTGTCGTTAGGCGAAAATCGAGGCGATGAGTTTTGGAACCCCCAAATCTCGTCGTTAATTATGGTTGATACCTTTTTCGATTCAAAATCGAGTATTTTTACCTCGTCCCTGCCGCTAAGGTAAACGCCTTGGGTGCGTTTGCTGTTTAGGGTCATTTGTCTGTTAGTTTTGCTGTCGGAGGTAATTTGCGCCTCCTTTTCGTTGCCATTGGCTGCAATGCTAAACCAGTTGGCCCAGCCGTTATGGGTTTGGCTGTACAAAAGCGTTTTGTTATCGGAACTCCAGTAAACTTCAAAAATACGCTCACTTGGTTTTGTGGGCATCTGTTTTACAAATTTTCCTTCTATATCAGAAACGAAAAGTTGTCCGCGCGAAACAAAGGCTATCTTCTTGTTATCGGGCGATATATCAAAGTGCGATATCTTGCCATCTGTATCAAAATCATCTTTCACATTAAGGGTTGTGTTGCTAAAAAGCGAGAATATAACCTTTTGGGAGGTTTTTGTGGTCAAATCGTATGTCCAAAGCTGATAATCTTTTTCGAATACAATTTTTTGACCATTGGCACTTACCTGAGGCCGCTTTATCGAAGCATCGAATTGGGTTAGCCTTACATTTTGTCCGTTTACAAGTTGATAAAGGTTATACTCGTTATTGTACTCATCGGAAACATAGTACACATTACCCTTTTTGTCAATGGTTGGCCACATATCTTTCCCATTGTACTGGGTATGCTGTTGATACTTTTTGGTGGTGGAATTGTACGATAGAATTTGGGGGTTATGGTC
>CAZTFJ010000416.1:0-2735 GCA_964612255.1 uncultured Rikenellaceae bacterium
GGGCAACGATTACCGCACATTTATTGAGCAACAAGTTGGCAGTGCCAGCATCAAATCAGGTAATATTGTCGATGAGAATGGGAACGTAGTGGGCGAACACAATGGATTATACAACTATACGATTGGCCAAAAACGTGGAATAAAAGGGTTACCTAAGAATAAATGTGTTACTTATATCGACAAAGAAAACAACCAGATACACATTGGCTTGTGGGACAGCCTTTTTTACAACACGCTAAAGCTTTCCAACTGTACATTTAATGGATTAAGTATTGGTAAACACAATAACCTTGACGTATTAATTAGAGGATTTGGAAAAAATCCTCAACAGAAAGCAATGCTAATCCTACACAACGACAAATCGGCAACTGTTGAACTTGCCGATCCGGCCTGGGCTCCAACTCCTGGCCAACCCGCAGCTATATACCAAAAGGATATTTTACTTGGAGGAGGTTATTTACATTCGGCCTGGAATAGAACCGAATAGCTATCCCAAATAACCGTTCAAAACATTCATTAACTCCTTGCTATTTATGGGTTTGGTAATAAACTCATCGCAACCAGCAGCAAGTGCTTTGGCCTTATCGTTGGCAAAAGCATATGCCGTTAAAGCTACTATGGGAATATCGGGTTTAATTTGCCTAATTTCAAGGGTAGCAGCGTAACCATCCTTGTTAGGCATACGAATGTCCATCAGAATTGCGTCGATATTTTTGATACTATCAACCAAATCGACAGCCTGCGCACCATCCTTAGCCCATAGCATATTCACGCCGGTGGGTTCAAGCAGTTCTATTAAAAAGTGATAGTTTATATCCTCATCCTCGGCAATTAGCAACACCTTATTCTTCCAATCGGGGTAAAGCTCATATTCTTTATCAATTACTTGAGCCGACTGTTTATCATCCATCCGCTCGGTGCCCATTGGAATAGCAAACCAAAATGTAGCCCCTTGGTCCAATTCCGATTCTACCCAGATTTCACCATCAAGCAACTCCACAATCCCCTTGCATATTGCTAAACCAAGGCCTTTCCCTTCTCTAGCCCTAGCAATATCTTGGTTAAGTTGCTTGTAGCGATCAAAAACTACTGTATGCATCGACTTGTCGATACCTATTCCAGTATCTTTCACGTAAAAAATCACGTTGGGTTCCTCAACCCTGTATCCAAATTCTATAAAACCCTTCGATGTAAACTTTAATGCATTATCGAGCAAGTTGGTAAACACTTGCTCTAAACGCCCCTCATCGCTATAGATTATCAAATCGTCATTATCGGGGATACTCAACTTAAGGTTAACTGCTTCTCGTAGCTGGAACAAACGCTCGTTATTATAAAAATCGAACAAACTTTTTAGCAATCTGTTAGGAGAAAACAGCTGTTTAACAACAGTAAGCTGCCCGGACTCAACACGGCTCACATCCACCATATCGTTGATAAGTTTCACCAACATACGCCCCTTACCATTTATTATTTTGATATACTGCTTCTTTTTATCGGCATTAATTCGAGGGATGCTAAGAAGCTGAGAAAAGCCTAGTATTGCATTTAGGGGTGTGCGTATTTCATGCCCAATGCTGGCTAGGTAAGCGGTCATTTGCCTATTCGACTCTTCGGCCGCAATCTTCTGATTATTAAGCAAAAGGGCATCGCGCTGTCTGTACAAACCAAGTGCATACAGGTTTACAATTTGCTGAATAAGTGGTATTTGATCCTCTACCTCAGCCGATTTGGCAATAAGGAGAACCCAGCCCATAAATAAATCGTTATGCACCAGCCCTACGGTATAGATTCTCTCTATAGACATAAGCCGCTCTAATGCCCTAGAGGCAGCAGAAGTAATTATGCCATCGGAAAAGGCATAAATAGTACCTTCAATTACCTGTATAACTGGAGATTTAGCCACGGCATACGACTCTGGAGGTAGTTGAAAACGTCTACCTATAGGATTCCATCCAATAATCTCGTAAGCCTGATGCCATTCAGCAGCACCAAAGCCAAACCCACCCTCTATTGTAAAGAACTGCTGGTCTGGATCTAACGAAGAAACAATGATATAAAAATCGTTGGTGTTATTATCGAGCGTACTACCCAAACTACGAAATAAATTCTCGTTAAAAGGTGAAGCTAAAATGTTTGCTGCAATTTTAGAAACTACATTGCTTTGCTGTAACTTTTTGGATAACGATTTCTCTCTATCAACCTGCCTTGATATATCGCGACCAATGGCCGCTATATTGTTTTCGCCCTCAGCATTTTGAAAATGAAAAACCGTCCACTTTGATAAAAATTTCCGCCCCCTTCGCGTTTCAACTTCAAACTCTTCATCGTAAGACTGTAAAGACTTGTCCTGAACATTGCCACGCAATTTTTTGCGCAACTCACTCTGAGGAAATAAAATTTTAAAAACCTCTTTCCCCGCCGAGGCATCAGCAAATTTGTATCCTGTTATCTTTTCGCATTCGCTATTCCAATACCTAAGCTTCCCTGTATTGTCGAGAATAAACATCATAAGGGGAAACTTTTCGAAATAGTTTAGCGCATTCTTGACATAGCCTTTAAACCCATTTTCACACAAACGAGCCATAGTTACATCCTGTAGGGTGCCGCGCCAAAATACATTCCCCTCTCCATTAGCAATAACTGGCTCGGCATTTAGAATTAAATGAACAGCGCTTGCCCTACTGGACCTGTATGTTAGTTCAAACAAGGCTGGCCCTTCCGATTTACCATCT
>CAZTFJ010000417.1:0-2728 GCA_964612255.1 uncultured Rikenellaceae bacterium
TTTGCTTGAGTTTGGAAGTTAAACTGATTACACCGCAGCCTTAGACTCGCTTTCTAGAATTTCTTTAGCTAAATCAAGTATAGTGGTGTCGTCAAGTGTCACAATTCCTCCATCGGGGCCTTGCTCGTAATGAAATCCTACAGACTCGCCATTGTCCCAGTTTGTACCGCCAAAATAATTGCGAACAGTCTCCGCATTCAGGTTCAACTTCTCTGCAATAATCTGCATTGTTCCATCAGGTAGCTGGTCCTTTAACTTCCTGAGCTCGTTAAATGTGATTGTTTTCGACATAGCTTTGCTGTTTTATAGTTGAAATAATGTGCTATAAAAATAAAAAATCAAAATCAAATTAAAAAATTATTTGGGTTGTATTCATGCTTATTAACGCATATTAACTTGAATTAATTTGCTAACCTCAACAACTAGGGGCGTTTCCAAGTGTAACAAAACAACCCTTTGGGTCAATGTAAAAGAATTGGTAATTTTGTCAAATAAAAGCTACAACAGGTCTTCTTTTTTTATAACGATTCGGCAAGTAATATGTTTATCTTTTTCGAATATTTTTAAAGAAAACTTTTTGCAGCCAGCACAAAACCCAAGATCTAAAAAACAATGGGCAACAGCGCAATAACAATGGTTATTACCGATCTCGATGGAACCTTACTGAACTCCGAGGGGCTGGTTAGTAATGAAGATACTAACACGCTAATAAAGCTTGGAGAAGCCGGAGTAACTAGGGTTATTGCAACAGGTCGCTCGCCTTATTCGTTCAGCAAGGTAATTCCTCGAAATTTTCCCATCGACTATTTAGTATTCTCATCGGGGGCAGGTGCTATGGATTGGCAAAACAACCAAATTCTTGACACCACTCAAATTTCGGCAAGGGTTGTACAGGAAATTGCCAACGAGCTAATTGCCCACAAGGTAGATTTTATGGTACATGAGCCAATCCCCACAAACCATCGGTTTCTGTATCACCAAAACAGTGAGAGCAACCTCGACTTCACAAGAAGGGTGCAACTTTACTCGCAGCATTGCCAACCATTCATTCCTGGGGTACCTTACGATTCGGATGCATCGCAAATACTGGTAGTATTACCCTGCGATGTAGAGTGGTTTGAGGTGTTAAAGAAACAGTTTCCAACCCTAAAGGTGATAAGAGCCACCTCGCCCTTGGACGGGCACTCTATTTGGATGGAAATTTTCAGGAGTGACGTATCGAAAGCCTTTGGCATTAAACACCTATGCCAAAAACTAAACATTAGGCCAAACCAAGCCATAGCAGTTGGCAACGATTATAACGATTTGGATATGCTAAACTATATCCCCAATAGCTTCATGGTAAGCAATGCTCCCAGCGAGTTAAAAAAAATGTTTGGCGAAGTTAAATCGAACAACCACTCGGGGTTTACCCATGCTGTGAGCAAGTTGCTAGAAATCTAGGGCACTTAAATCTCTAACAATATACACATCGTAATCGCCCAAAAATTGAAACCCATGCTTTGTGTATATGGCAATTGCTGCAGCATTCGATTGGTGCACCTCGAGTTTAATCTGATATCCCTTTTCTTTGGCAAAGCGCAGCGATTCGCGGGTTAGCATGCTACCAATTCCCCTGCGCTGAAAACTTGGATGAACGCCACAATGGTGCATATGCAACCTGCGGCCATCAAAAGTTATCCAGCACGTACCCACCAACTCATTGCTTGGAGTTACCGCAACTAGTAGCTTACCGCCCAAACTAATACTATGCTCAATAATTTGCTGGTTATCGCCACGTTGTGGATTTCCCAATCCGGTTGCCACCCAAAGGTTAGACACCTGCGGATAGTCCTGAGGTTTATAATCTCTAACAGTTACAATAGCCATTTAAATGTAAGATAAGTTAATCCATAAACTTATACCCTACCCCTTTTACCGTGCGGATAAACTCCTCGCCAATCTTTTCGCGAAGTTTTCTGATATGCACATCAATGGTTCTGTCGCCCACAACAATATTATCTCCCCAAACGGATGAGAAAATCTCATCGCGGGTAAACACTTTTTGGGGTCGGCTATAAAGCAAAGCAAGAAGTTCAAACTCCTTACGAGGTAGCGATATTTCCTGCCCATCGCGAATAACAATATACCGTTCTTTGTCAATTATCAAGCCTTGCTGCTGGTCAACAGTCGACTCATCATCAGCAATTCTCAAATCGACACGTTTTAGCAACGCCTTTACCCGGCTAAGCAACACCTTAGGTTTTATTGGCTTGGTAATATAATCGTCGCCCCCAGCCTCGCACCCAGAAATTTGAGAATAATCCTCGCCTCGAGCCGTAAGAAATGCTACAAGGGTATTTTTCAGCACCTCATGCCTTCGAATTTCTTCACATGTTTCAATGCCATCCATTTCGGGCATCATAACATCTAAAAGAATTAGATGGGGATGAATTTCTTCGGCCAAATTAATGGCATCGCGACCATTATTCGCCGTGTACACGTTAAACTTCTCCTTACGAAGGTTATAGCCCAGAAACTCGAGGATATCAGGCTCGTCATCAACAAGGAGTATTCTATAGTTTTCGTTATTCATCGGGGTATTTTTTATAACAGATTGCTATTGTATTACAGGTCAAATGTAATCTTATTGTAAATATAATAAGATATATCCCCTCCTTGAATCGTGTTATTTTTTTTGTAAAGACAAAACTCGCAAAGTCAAGCCGCTTTACGGCTTCAACTACTT
>CAZTFJ010000418.1:0-1256 GCA_964612255.1 uncultured Rikenellaceae bacterium
GCGCATTGCGTACCCCGCACTTCTATGTTTTTGATAAGGATAGAAAGCTAATTTATACAGGAAGGGCGGTTGATAACCCCAAGGACTCATCAAAAATCACTATAAACGACTTGGAAAATGCCCTTGAGAAGCATTTGGCTGGGAAGGATATTACCACCAAGGTTACCAACCCCATTGGCTGCAATGTGAAGTGGGATGGACAGGATAAACACTGGATGCCGGGTGATGCCTGCGATTTGGTGTAGATACATTTTAGAAAAGTATTAGAGGTTGTCAATGAGTTGACAACCTCTTATTTTTTGTGTTAAACCTAAAGGTTATATCCCTTCGCCATTCTTTTTCCCAATTGCATACCAATCGACATTGCGCGACAAGTACATTGCCAAGGCCAAAACTACAAAAAGCACCAAGCTACCCAACAGTAGTGCATAATCTTGCATCTGAAGAAGGATATAAAGCAAACTGTACAAAACAATTAGAAATCCGCCCATAAGCATTGTAAGCTTTTTATCCTTAAAAATGCTTTGTGAGTAGCTGGTAATAAGAGATATAATTGCAACACTGGCCACCGCGTATGCAATGCCAAACCCAATGTGTTCCGAAAGCGACAGTAAAAGCAGGTAAAAGAGCACCAATCCAAATCCAACCAGCATGTAATGAATAGGATGCAGCTTATGGTTACGAAGCACCTCAACAAAAAAGAACACCATAAAAGTAAGCCCCACAAATAGCATGGCGTACTTCATTGATCGTTCGGTAATTTGATAATTCTCAACCGGTAGCAGCAGCCTTACACCAAAAGCAGAGTCATCAATTGAAACATCTTGCTGATGCCATTGCTGTGGGTAATTCCTATTAAGTTCTAGCACTCTCCAGCTGGCCTCAAAACCATTGTTTGTAACCTCTCTCGACTCGGGTAAAAAAGCACCCTCAAAGCTTGGGTTGCTCCATTCCGATGATATATTCACCAAAGTTTCCTTACCTACAGGAATAAAACTGAGCCCGTTAGAACCATTTAGCGATATTTCTGTATTAAAAGAAAATATCTCACCGACCGGATTTTCAGACAAAATATTAATTACTGTAATACCCGATTTTAACAGGTTGGGTATGGCTACGCCAGGTTTACAGTCCATTGGTTGCCCATTCCAATTAAAGGGAATAGAGTCCTTAATGCCCCTCATATCCGATAATCCAACTGTTAAAAATGCACCAGCCCAATCAACTTTAGCGTTAGGTTCCAAACCTTGAATGGA
>CAZTFJ010000418.1:1281-2723 GCA_964612255.1 uncultured Rikenellaceae bacterium
TTAACTTTGATGCGTAAACAGCAACCTGAAAGATACCACGGTAACGAATTTCGGGCAATACTGTTCCCGATATATTAAGCTCATCGGGCAAAAAGTAGGCAAACCGCTTACGTGCAATTACTTTTTCGTCGTTCTTATTAAGCTCGTATGTGTAATACGGAACCGATAGAATTGGGCCTGCCACGCGCTGCTCGCCTCCCCACATTGAGCTTATATCGGCTGTGGCCTCGGCAAGCCTACCCCTCCGCTCCATAACTAGCGACTGAATCATTGCGATTGGAATGAGCAGAATAAGCGTAAGAAACAGAACTGTTGATACCTTTATTAACACCATGTGCTTCTCAAAAAAAGATTGACCTTGCTGTTTCATAATTTACAATTTTTAGATTAATAGTACTTTGTATTTCAAAGTTAATGGTTAAAAAAATTATTCTTTAGATTTTATAAGATTTTCGAGGGCTTGCAAATGCTGTTCAAAGGCTTTTCGTCCTTCTAAAGTTGCACGGTAGCTGGTATTTGGCTTGTTGCCAACAAATTGCTTTTTAACCTCAACATAGCCCACGCTCTCGAGCGATTTTATATGGCTAGCCAAATTACCATCGGTAATGGCTAGCAGCTCCTTAAGCGTGCTAAAATCCACCCAATCGTTAACCATCAGAACAGACATTACCCCTAGCCTTACCCTGCTCTCGAAATGTTTGCTAAGGTTAGCTATCAAATCTTTCATATTTATAGTACATTGCCAGCCCATACACTATGTGCATAAGGCCAAATCCAACCGTCCAAATAATGAGACTATAGTTAATAAAAAACATAGCAAACAACCCCAAGACAATTTCGGTAATACCAAGGTACCGAACATCGCGAAGGGTATATTTACTGGCATTAACAAGTGCCAACCCATAAAAAATAAGTGTTGATGGTGCTACAAGGTAAAACAACCCAAACCTAACAAGTAACAGGCAAAATAGTCCTCCAGTTACCAACGGTATAAACAAATTTACCAGCAGCCTTTTTGCAACGCTATTCCAATAAGCTAACTGCTTATGCTTGGCTCTACGAATTGTAAAAAGCACAACTACTAATAATGCAAGAATTAAAACGGCTAAGCCAATCAGAAATATAAAGCGAATGTCTTGACCATCTAACATATTATTATGATGTGTATTGATAAAAGAGTTCCCCAGAAAAAGGGCTGGCTTACGCAAAAAAATAAGAAAAGCTCCAGTCAACGCCAATACGCCAGCAAAAACGCCCGATAACCCGCTAAGAGATGGGAACTGCGTGGCTCGCTCCATAATATCTCGGATTTCATTTATGCTCTGCAAATGCTCGCTTTGTGTATTCATTTGGGAATGGTATTAATAGTACTTTGTTTTACAAAGTTAATACTAATTTTGGAATTAATCATTATGCAAAACTGTTTTTTTAGCAAAATTTTA
>CAZTFJ010000419.1:0-473 GCA_964612255.1 uncultured Rikenellaceae bacterium
TCCGCCTCAGTATCGTACCAAACGGCATATATTAAAGCCCACTACCCCAGCGAGTTTCTGGCTGCGGTTTTTAGCCGTAACCTATCCGATATAAAAAAAATAAACCTTTTCATGGATGAATGACGACGTATGGGCATTCAGGTTCTAGGGCCCGATGTTAATCACAGTAACTACAAGTTTACCGTGATGAACAATGGCGATGTTCGTTTTGGCCTTGGGGCCATTAAAGGGGTGGGCGAAAATGCAGTGGCTAACATTATTGAAACCCGAAAAGACGGGCCGTTTAAAGATATTTACGACTTTGTTGAGCGCGTAAACCTGCAAACGGTTAACAAAAAGAATATGGAAGCACTTGTGCTTGCTGGCGCATTCGATAATCTTGAGGCCATTAAGCGAGAGCAATATTTTGGTGCCGACCCAAAAGGCGTAACCTTTATTGAGCAGCTTATGCGCTACGGTGGTAAGGCACAAAC
>CAZTFJ010000419.1:483-2719 GCA_964612255.1 uncultured Rikenellaceae bacterium
GCTATTTGGTGGCACCGAGTCGGGGTTTGAACTGCAAAAACCCGAGGCACCTCAGGTTACCCCTTGGTCCAAGCTAGAGAACCTAAGCAAAGAAAAAGAACTTATTGGCATTTACCTCTCGGCTCATCCGCTCGACGATTTTAAACTTGAAGTAGATAATTTTTGCAACACAACACTTGCCGAACTTTACGACCCACCCCTGCTAAACGGCCGCGAGATAACCGTGGCTGGGATTGTATCCGAGGCCAAAGTGTTACCTACAAAAAAAGGAACATTTTATGGCCGGCTAACAATTGAAGATTTTACCGACTCGTACGAGTTTACACTTTTTGGTAAGGACTTTGAACTTTACCGCCGATGGTTCTATGTGGGCTATCCACTTATGATTAAAGGTAGGTTTAACCCTAACCGTTTTAGGCAGGGCGAGCTAGAATTTAGCATAAAAAGCATGCATATGCTATCGGATGTTCGCGAGGAATTAGTTAAAAAGATCACCCTATCGGTCTCACTAAATGAGGTTGATGATGAAATGATAAAAGATATTAAGCAGGTAGTTACGAAAAACCCTGGCAACGTAAACCTCAACTTTCGATTTGTCGATCCCGAATCGAATATGGGAGTAGAACTTTTCTCGCGTACTTACCGTATCAGCGTGAGCAACGAGCTGGTAAAACACTTAAACCAAATGGACATTAAGTATAAAGTAAACTAAATGCATAACATTTTTTACAACACATAGGGTAGGTGCAACATTTTTAACACAAAGCTGTTATCTTTACACTTAAATATTCAATTACAAATAAAAATTACAACTATGGCACTAGCAATTACCGATGCTAACTTTGACGAAATCGTTCTAAAATCAGACAAACCTGTACTTCTTGATTTTTGGGCAGAATGGTGCGGCCCCTGCCGTATGGTAGCCCCTTTTGTTGAGGAAATGGCAGAAGAGTTTGATGGCAAAGCCATCATTGGCAAGGTTGATGTTGATAGCAACCCCGGCGTAGCCAGTAGATTTGGAATCCGCAACATCCCTACCATACTTTTCTTTAAGAATGGAGAGATTGCCGATAAGCAAGTTGGTGCAGTTCCCAAAGCATCTCTTGTTGCAAAACTAGAAGCTCTGCTGTAAAAAAGATTTTAATGATTTTTGTATCGCCAAATCATTTTTCGGTTTGGCGATATTCGTATTTACTATTGCTAACCCCAATACCTCTCTTATGAAAGTATGCGTATTCTGCGCCTCTAGCGCAAAAATTGACAACAAGTATTTTGAGGCAACCAAAACCGTTGCCCACGAGCTGGTTAACGCCAATGCAACCATACTTTACGGAGGGGGTTCGGCAGGACTAATGGGCTGCCTTGCCGACACGGCTCTATCGATGAATGGCCGGGTTATAGGAATCCTGCCACGTTTTATGGATAAAGTTGAATGGGGTCACAAAGGGCTAACCCAACTAGTTTTAGTAAAAGATATGCGCGAGCGCAAAAAGCAGCTAATAGAAAATGTTGATGCAGTTGTTGCCCTACCTGGTGGTTGCGGAACACTTGAGGAACTAATGGAGGTTTTTACGCTAAAGCGTTTGGGTAAGTTTACCAAGCCAATAATTGTGCTAAACACCAACGGTTTTTACACGCACCTAGAGCTGTTAATTGAGAAGATGATAGACGAGCATTTTATGCGCCCAGAACATCGAGGAATATGGCAAATGGTTTCCACCCCCGAGGAGATTATACCAGCCATTAAATCGGCTCCGCTATGGGACGAATCGGCAATTAACTTTGCTGCCGTTTAACCCTTCGATCGCTTGTTACGATAGGTAAACAGCTTGCTGTCGCCCACCTCATCGTAGCTAAAAAAATCGCCATTAAGCTCTGGCGCTTTAACGCCATCGCCAAAAAATTTATTGCCAACAAAAACGCGGGCTTCGTCCCAAAAGTTTTTCTTAACAAAGCTGCTAATTAGCATTGCACCACCCTCAATAATTACTGAGGACACCTCTCTTTCGTACAGTTCCTTAAGCACCTGATCTTCTGCACCACGGGCAAAATCGATGGTTAGCAACTCCATATTGGGTACCGATGCAAATGATTTGCGCTTGCTGGCAGCGCTGCTGTTGTTACCAACGAATACCAACGTGGGTAGCGAGCCATCGTAAACGTTCATATCGGCTGGCAGCCTAAGCTTACGATCTAAAACAATTCTTAAGGGAGATCGCCCGCTCCAATTCCTAAC
>CAZTFJ010000420.1:0-2718 GCA_964612255.1 uncultured Rikenellaceae bacterium
TTAATCGCGACCAAACCTCAATATTATCAACATTTAGAAACATACCTTGGGGTTGTTGCTCGATGATTTTGCATTTATAATCGGCCATACTGCGTAACGAGTAGGTTTTAACTTTTGCCTTGCTATTTTGAACCATTACCCGTCCGTTGCGATCGTCGGTGTTAATTAGGGCAAAGGCAGCTTGTGGTAGGTTGTCGAAAAAAGCTTTCTTTGCCTTTATGTACTCGCTAAAGGTTTTGTGGTAGTCTAAGTGATCGTGTGTGATATTAGTGAAAACAGCCCCAGCAAACTCGGCTCCGGCAATCCGCTTTTGAACCACTGCGTGCGAGCTAACCTCCATAAAACAATGCGTGCAACCCTCGCTAACCATTTGGTTGAGGAGTTGGTTTAGCTCAATGGCATCGGGGGTAGTATGGGTGCTTGGTATAGCATTTTCTCCAATCTGGTTTTGCACTGTCGATAGTAATCCCGCTTTACCTCCCAAAGCATTAACGAGACGCCAAAGTAGCGTTGCTGTAGTTGTTTTGCCATTTGTTCCTGTAATGCCAACAAGTTTTAGTTTTTGCGATGGATTGCCGAAGAATGAGGCGGCTATTAAGCCTAAGGCTTCAGCGGAATCGTTAACTTTTACATAGGTTACTTTTGAATTTGTTTGGCTTGGCAGCGTTTCGCAAACCACTACGCTTGCACCTTTTTCTGTAGCATTGCATATGTAGTTGTGCCCATCAACCTGTGTGCCCTTAATGGCAAAGAACATGCTGTTTTGTTCAACTGCTCTGGAATCGAAGGTGATTTTCGAAACCATAACATTCTTGTTGCCAAAAACTTCTTTGTCCAGATTGTTTGGTAGTATGCTGTTTAGTTCTTTCATGCTAGCTATTACTCATTTCTATAGTTATTCTGTCGCCATTGCTTACTCTTGTGCCGGGTAAAATCGATTGCCCTCTAACGGTACCTCTCCCGTTTACGGTTACTCTCAAACCGCTATTCTCTAAAAGATAAATTGCGTCCTGAAGTCCCATTCCTACTACGTTGGGGACTAGGTTAGGAATTATTTTGCGTTCTTGCAGCTCAACTGTTTTCTCGCTGCGGTGAGTATTTGCCCATGTATAGTTTGGTATTTCGTCGATGGTAGTAATGTTTAGTTTGCTAAAAACCTCTTGTAGTAGTGGTTTGTATCCGCTTTTCGATTCGGGGAGTTCTTTTAGCTCATCATCATTACCTACCAATGGGAACCAATCGGGATTGGTGGCATACACTTTATCGGCAATCTCTTTGAATATTGGGCCTGCCACTAGGTTGCCATAGTAAACGCTGCTCGATGGTGAGTTTACCACCACAATACACGAAAACTTGGGGTCTTCGGCTGGGAAGTATCCCACAAACGATGCTTGGTAGCTTATTCCTGATGCCGATCGGTAACCCGATGTGCCTTGTGCAATTTGTGCTGTTCCAGTTTTCCCTGCAATTTTAAATCGCTCGTTTCGTAAGTTTCGGGCTGTTCCATTTTCAACTACTCCCT
Source organism: uncultured Rikenellaceae bacterium (assembly GCA_964612255.1). GTDB lineage: Bacteria > Bacteroidota > Bacteroidia > Bacteroidales > Tenuifilaceae > Perlabentimonas. The sequence continues at coordinate 1,523 of CAZTFJ010000420.1, forward strand.
CTAGCGCAGTACGAACGTTCTCGATTGTTCTTTTTGAGCAAATTGATGGGTTTATAACATCTGTTTTGAAAACCCGCTCGGTACTACCGTGTTGCCTTATGGAGTGAATGAATTTTGGCTTGACCATTCGGCCATTGTTGGCTACAGCGTTATATAGGGTAAGCGTTTGCAATGGGGTGAGTTGAATCTCGTAACCAATGCTCATCATAGGTAGCGATATACCGGACCAAAGCTTGTCGCCTGGATATTTAATGTAAGGTTCGGCTTCGCCCTTAATGGGTATCCCCAGTGGCTTATTAAGGTTCATTGCGTAAAGTCTATCAACAAACTTGTCCTCGTTCCCTTTGTAACTTCTGGTGATAAGTTCGGTTATGCCAACGTTCGATGAGAGTTCGAAAACCTCCTTTACCGAAAGCCGACCGTAACCTCCTTTTTTTGAGTCATGAATCCATTTGTCGTAATATTTTACGCTGCCTTTGCCAGTGTCAATAGTGTCGTCAAGTGTTACGTGTCCGTCTTCGAGCAAGGCAATTAGCGATGCTAACTTGAATGTTGACCCTGGCTCTGCACTTTCGCCAATGGCGTAGTTAAAGGCTTCGGCATAGGTGTTGTTTTCGTTTCTTTTTAAGTTTGCAATGGCTTTAATATTGCCGGTTTTCACCTCCATTAAAACAACTGTTCCGTGTTCGGCGTTATGTTTGCCAAGTTGCTCGCGAAGAGCCTTCTCTGCTACATCTTGTAGGGTAACATCAAGCGTTGTTATGATGTCGCGACCATCTTCTGGTTCAATTTGAACGGCGCTATTCACGTCGAGCCACATATTGCCACTGCCTCTTTGGCGGGTGGTAACTCCTGCTTTTCCTCTTAATATATGGTCGTAGGCACCCTCAATGCCAACTGCTACTCCGTTTTCGTTGGCAACTCCAATAGTTCGAGAGGCAAGGCTAGAATGAGGTTTTATTCGTTGGTTTACCTGAACGGGAATAAATCCACCTTTGTTTGAAGGAAGCCTAAAGAGGGGGAATTCTTTGAGTTCTTGAAGCTCTAGGTAGTTTACAAGGCGCGAGCCAATTGGGTAATACCTGTTATTGCGAGCAAATTTACGCGCGTTTACCAGTTCCGATTTGTATGAGTATTTTGATTTATCGCGGAAAAGGCTCGATAGCCTTAGGGCAAGGCTGTCGATGTTGGCGTAA
>CAZTFJ010000421.1:0-2678 GCA_964612255.1 uncultured Rikenellaceae bacterium
TGAAGAAAATCAAGTTGCTCCCTTTAGGGTTAGGGGTAAACAAATTGATTTTCTGGACGATATAGCATTGCTTGGAATCAAAGCGGATACTCATTTAACTTTATATAAACAGTAAACTTTTCTTCTTAAAGTTTTTCCTGTATATGTTTTAGCATCGAGTCTATGATTAGATACCCATCGGTATTGCCCAACTCATCGTCGGCAGCACGCTCGGGATGAGGCATCATGCCAAAAACGTTGAACTTATCGTTGCATACGCCGGCAATGTTCTCAACAGAACCATTTGGATTTACTGATTCGGAGATGTTCCCGTTCTCATCGCAATATCTAAAAAGAATTTGGCCGTTTATTCTCATGCTGGCCAATGTGTCCTTGTCGGCGTAATAGCGACCCTCACCGTGGGCAATGGGTATTTTAAGCGCACGCCCACGAGGCACGTAGGTAGTGGGTGCTGCCGTTTTGCTGTCGGGCAGGATGTAAACGTTTTTACACTCAAACTTTTGGCTATTGTTATGCAGAAGCGCACCGGGTAGCAATTTTGCTTCGCAAAGAATTTGAAAGCCGTTGCACACCCCAAAAACATAACCACCTTTGTGGGCAAATTCTATCACCTTTTCCATAATTGGCGAAAATCGGGCAAGCGCACCCGATCGCAAATAATCACCATACGAAAAACCACCAGGAAGTACCACTGCATCTACATTCTGTAAGTCGGTGTCCTTGTGCCAAAGTTCTACCACATCGTGCTCCATGATGTCCTTAAGAACATAGATCATATCGTGATCGCAGTTGGAGCCTGGAAAAATTACAACGCCAATCTTCATAGCCATTATTTGTTAGAGAGCTCAAAGATAGATATAAAATGATTTTGAACAAAAACCCGATGTTTAAATAAATGGTTCAAAAACATATCTTTTGTTTAGTACAACTGGTGTGAAATGACTATTTAAACTCCTATTTTTGCAGCAAAATACTATGCCTATGTTACGTGTTTTGCTGATTTTGCCCTTGTTTGCATCTTTTTTTACAGCTAGCGCACTTAAACCTTTAGATGAGGATAATGATACGCATGCTGCTGTAGTTCCTGTTGATAATATCCCACATACTACCGATTCGCTTAGTATTGAACTGTCGGCAAATTTTCAATCGAGGCATATTTGGCGTGGTTCGTTAACTTGCGACTCATGGAACTTACAGCCTACATTTAATGTGAGCAAAGATAATTTTTTGCTTGGTGCCTGGGCAGTTTACACGGTTAACAACTCATACGCAGAGGTGAACCTTTACGCATCGTACTCGTTGGGTAGCTTTACCTTTTCGTTACTCGACTATTATTGCCCAACCGAAACAGTTCGGTTTAACCGATTTTTCGATCTTAAGCAATCAACCACGCAGCATACCATTGATGCAACCCTAAGTTTTGACGGTACCGATAAGTTACCTTTTACTCTTATGGTTTCTACTATGCTTTGGGGCGAAGATTTAGACCCAGTAACTGCCGATAATTACTATTCAACCTACCTTGAGGCTGGCTACTCGTGGAGGAGAACCGCAAATCAACATTTCGATTTTTCTGCTGGGATAACGCCTTTTAATGGATACTATGCCGATGGGTTTAATGTCGTTAGCCTTAGTGCAAGCATGCATCAAACCCTGAAAATTAACGATAGTTTTAATCTGCCTATTTTTGGAAAGCTAATTCTGAACCCATATACAGAGAACCTCTTCTTTGTGTTTGGGCTAACACTTCAGGGTAAATAGACCTTTTTTAATGAATAAAGCCCAACACTTGCTGGGCTTTTCTTTGAAAAAAGTATTGCTTTTCTAGTTTAGTTTAAAGGTTACGGGGAAAATAAACGAAACCTTAGCAGGTTTACCTCGCTGCATCCCTGGACTCCATTTTGGTGAACTCGATACTACTCTTAACGCTTCGGCGTCGAGAAGTGAATCGACTCCTTTTACTACCCTTACGTTTGCAACGGAACCATCGGTTTCAATTGTAAACTCAAGTGTTACTCTGCCCTGTATCCCGTTTTGTGCTGCTAGTTCGGGGTATCTTAAATTGCTAAATACCCACTTATTAAAGCTGTTGTAATCGCCACCCATAAACGATGGTTTGTTTTCAATTAGCATAAACGGAATGGCTTCGTCTACCTCCTTTTCGTCCTCAATAATTATTGGATTCTCGAGTATAGCATTAAACGTTTTGTCGTCGATATCTTTAAAGATATCTGTGTTATCCTTAACCTCAACCTCATTATCTACAATGTTTATTATTTGTGGGGTTAATATTACTGGGGGTGGTGGAGGGGGTTTAATATCATCTGGTCGTGTAATGGGAATCATCTCAACGTCAAAGTCTGATGTTCCAGCAATTGCCAAATCTAGGTTAATGTCCTTTTTTGTTGGCCATTCAAACGCCAGAAGTACTAGTGTAAGCGCAATGGCTAGTCCGGTTTGGAAGAAAACAGTTTTCTTGTTCTCAAGGTCGGCGCGTTTAGTTTTTGTTTTCATGGCTTTAGATTTTTTGGTTTATAATTTTGTTTGCTTGTGCCTTTATTTACTAGAGTAATCTATTGGGCTAATTCCATAAAAAAAAGATAAAATTTTATAAACTATAAAAAATAGCTGAATAACTAAAAAATAAAGTTAAATATTTGAGGTATGAAAAACCCATG
>CAZTFJ010000422.1:0-2675 GCA_964612255.1 uncultured Rikenellaceae bacterium
ATGCCCAGTTGAGGTGCTCAGAATTTTCTGTGCTCTTCTGTCCTTTTCGAGTAGCTTAATGGCAAGGTATCGTGATGAGTAGTGAAGATTTAGCTGCTTATCTTCATGCTTTTTTAGCGGTTGTTGAATTGCTTCAATGGCGCGTTCAATATGCTCGCCATAGTTAAGGTGAACATGCCTAAGGGTTTTATCCTTGTCGGTGTAAACGTTAACAATGGTATCGAAAAGTTCGGTAATTCCTTTCCCTTTTGAACTTACGGTGGGAACCATAGGAATCCCAATCATCTTGCCCAAAACCTTGTAGTTAAACTTATCTCCCTGGTTTTCCAACTCATCGTACATATTAAGGGCTATTACCACCTTAATATCCATATCGATAAGCTGAGTTGTGAGGTAGAGGTTACGCTCCAAGTTCGACGAGTCTACCACGTTAATTACTACGTCTGGTTTTTGCTCGTGGATAAAACGGCGCACGTAAAGTTCTTCGGGAGTGTATGCGCTAAGCGAGTAAGTGCCCGGTAAGTCGGTAATATTAAACGTGTAACCCTTGTATTTAAAGTGTGCAAGTTTCGAGTCGACAGTAACCCCGCTGTAATTGCCAACATGTTCGCGAGCACCCGAAGCAAAGTTAAAAAGGGTTGTTTTGCCCGAGTTGGGGTTGCCCACAAGGGCAATGTTTACCATTTTACCCACCTCTTTTGCACCGGTAGCAACTAGGTCTAACTCTTTTTTGGGCGATAGCACCCCGCTGTATGTGTTTTTTACAATATGTTGAGCTTCATCGGGGGTAACTACTTCAATAAGGCTAGCCTCGCTTCGCCGAAGCGATACTTCATAACCTAGTACGGAGTATTCTATGGGATCTTTCAGCGGAGCATTCTTTACTACGGTAACTTTTTTCCCTCGAATAAATCCCATTTCGATTATTCGCTTACGGAATGCCCCACGTCCTCTAACTTTCGAAATTATTCCGTACTCGCCATTTTGAAGTTCGCTTAAAAGCATTTTGTTAATTTTAAAAAGACTGGTTATAAATAATCTGCAAACTTAGCATCTTTTATTAAATTTGCGCATCCCTATTTGTTGGTATTTTTTGATAAACCATTGTAATAATTATAAGTCAAACAGCTAACTTGCTGTTTAGTTTAACACAAACTTTAAGCAAATTTCAGCTATTAGGTTTAAACAATTTATTGAATAAGCATTTTGGCAAAAGAAGATAACATATTAGATAGGATACGTGAGATACTGGGCGATTCTTCGACCAATTTTAGCATTCTTGAGCATCAGGTTGATGTGAAGGTTCAAATGGAGTACTTTGAGTTTGCCAAGGAAAATCGAGAAGAGGCTTCTGTCGATGACCTATCGGCAGTAGAAGATGATTTAAATAACGACAATACTACAGCAGATTTTAAAAGAAAGTTGATGGTTGGCTTGGCTTCGCTGGATCAGCCCGAGGCTTATCGTGTACTCGAACGCTACTCGGATAATGCGCCTAGCGAGTTAAAAGATTTTGCCATTATGGCAACACAAGAAAGCAGAATGCTACTCGAGAGCCACTTGCTTGATGAGCAGCAGGTGTTTATTTCAACTGGATTGGGTGGCAAAGGGGGGAAACTTAGGTATTTTGTGGTAATTTTCTCTGAAAATGGGGAGCCGTTTACTTTGGCACAGCAAAAGTTGCTTATGGGAGAACTCGATTACTCTCTAAAGCAATCTGATGCTGAGATTGAAAAGATAGAGTTCCGTAACGATTACATTGCCGTATTAGCGCTGGTACCATTGCCTGTTCAGGTTAGGTTGCCATTTAAAAAGGCAATTGACGAATGCAACGCTTTGGGTAATTTTATCCAGGAAGCATTTATAATAACCAACGTGAAAGAGCTAACCGATAGCGAGATAGAAGATATTTTACGGAATCCCCCGTCGGAAACTCAGGAGGAGAGGAACACCGAAGACAACGATGAGGAATAAAAAAAGCCAGTACCCTATAAGTACTGGCTTTTTTGCATATTAGGCTGAATCTATTTATTGTCCAAATCGTCGAAGCTGATATTCGAAAGTTCATTTTGCAGCTCATCTACCTCAGCATTATCGGTTTGCTCAGGTTCACGGTATTCTGGCGCCTCGCCATTGTTGGCTTTGATGTAATCAACAACCTCATTTAATCCCTCGGAAAACTTTTCGAAATCTTCCTTGTAAAGGAAAATTTTGTGCTTCTCGAAGAAAAATTTACCATCTTGCCCAAATCGCTTTTTGCTCTCGGTAATTGTTAGGTAGAAGTCGTTTTGACGAGTTGCCTTAACATCAAAAAAATAGGTTCTCTTACCCGCTCTAACAACCTTAGAGAAAATATCATCACGCTCATGCCTTTCAAATCCATCGTGATTATTTAACTCATCCATCTTTACTATGTTTTTTAATGATTTAATACTGGTTATTTACCGCTCAAAAATAAAAAAATATTTTCAGAACCATAATGATATCAAATATTTTTAGAAAATTCCTAATTGTCTTAAGGCCATTGTGTGAAAAAAAACTAAGTACATGACAAAAAACTAAAAATTACTATATCGTCCTGAAATAAAGCGTTTAGCAACGACGAAGCGATGTAGGTTAGTCCATGTTTGAATAAACTTTTAGCCATTTTTCCATGCTTTTTAATCGGAATTGGC
>CAZTFJ010000423.1:0-2665 GCA_964612255.1 uncultured Rikenellaceae bacterium
ACAGATAAAGCAAAGATTTGTTTTCTCATATAGTTTGATGTTAAATTAAGTTGATACATTGTTGCAATTGAACTGTTTTTTTGAATATCATTGCTTCACTTTTTTTAATAATTCTACTAGGCTTATTAATAGGTTAGTAGAATGTTATTGACTCTAGGGATTTGGCTATCAAATCCTCAAGCACTTTGCGTCTTTCGTCGTTGGCCATGGTTACTTTTAGCATGAAAACCTCATCGTTTTTTAAGAAGATAACGTAGGATGAGATTATAAGATCCACATCGGATTTTGCTGTGCTAACAGCATAGCCAACATGGCGCCCATTCAACTCAAAGTAGTTTACCTGCGGATGCGATATGTCTGAAATTTTAAGCTGTACCGGATTCAATTTTATAGAAGAGGCGAGGATAGACCACACCTTATTTTTTAACTTTATTGGCATTTCAGCAAGGTTGGTGTTTTGATTTATCTCAGGAACACCGCTTTTAGGGATGTAGAACATTATTTTTGCAGATGTTCCAGTGTTTTGATTATTCTGCTTGTCCCAGAAAATCCATTGCGAGGTTTCGTCTATTACTATGGCTCCTGATGCGTCGTAGGTTTCGGAATCGAGCTTGGGTTTTTGATTGATTATACGATAGAATGTATATGGCTCGGAGCTAAAAATATCTATGTGTCCTTGCGTAAACTTTATCCTCCGGGTGGTTAGGGTATCAGTTTTCTTATACTCCTCGAATCGAACTTGAGCTTCGGGAACATAGCTAATCTCAGCAATTGGCTTTTCAACTATTGGTTTTTCAATTTCTGTTTTATCTTGTGAGGGGGTGTGAGGAACAAAGGTTTTTTTCGTTTTCACATCAATTAGGTACCACTCCATCCAAGGGCCATCGTGATCGTCCCAAATGTGTACATTAGAGCCATTGGTGTTGCTTCGGCCTGCCAGGCATATGGGTTTTCCGCTGTTAAAATCATAAATTTTAAACTTACCATTGCCTAGGTGCTTGAAGAGAAACTTCTGATGATTTTTTCCAGTATTCTCCCAAGTTTTCACACTTGTTCCATTTGCCTTTTTTGCTCCTTGTACATCAATTCTCTGCGAGCTGCTATTGCCAACCTGAATCCCATAGTAGTGTTTCGTGTTGCTGGCCCATAAGGTAAACTCACGATCGTGCCCGCTATCCAGATCCCACACCTGAATGTTCGAGCCTTTTGTAATGGTTTTTGGGTGACCGGGTACATCCCAGTATCCACCATTATTTTTGCCATAGCTCATAGCCGATTGGATGTAAAATGCCTTGCCCGTAGGCATAAATTGGGCGGTTTGAGCTTGAGCGTATCCAAAACTCAGCGTTAAAAAAGTTGTTAGGTATAGTGCTATTGTTCTCATTGTGTTTAGTTTTTTAAGTGGATGCTTATTCGATATTTTTAACACACCGAACTGTATGGCCTTGCCCTTTAATGAGGATTTGTATTTGCTCAGAGTTCTGATAAATCCCTGGATGTGTTGTAATCCATATGTACATTGCATTTCGTCCATCAGTTTCGGAGCGCCAGTATTTTGCGTCGCCTAAATAGAATTTGGCTGAAGAGATACTCGGCGTTGGTTTTGCATCGAAACCAAATAGATTGGTTGCCTCATGCGGTTCCTCCTCGCCAGTTCTGGGGTTTTTTATGTACTTAATCCATCCGGTTTTCGATTTCATGGCAACAGCGGGTTTTCCCTTTTCAGCCCTTGCAATGTGATATCCCCAAAGTGGAATAACTTCGTTAACCGAGGGTGCCTTCCATCCAACAGGGCACAGCTTACCAGTTTGTACAGCGTAATGGTTGTATATTGCACCATACTTTTTGTTCTCCATATTATTCTCGAACCAAGCATAAGCTCCAGCACTTTCATCTTCCCACTTTTCAAGGTCAGGTAAATTAAGAATTGGGGTGCCATCGTTATACCTTGTGGTCTTAAGCTCCTCAACCATCCAAACTACATTATCAAACTGAACCGTTTTATAGGTATTCCCATCAATATCGGTAACGCTATTAGTTTCATTTGGAATAAATGGCTTTTTCGATTTCACATCAATTAAATACCATTCTAGCCATGCCCCATTGTGGTCTGTCCAAAGATGCACATTGGTTCCATTATCGGTTTTTTGACCTTTAACGGTAATAACCTTTCCGCTTTTAGCATAAATTTTGAATCGTCCACCGCCCATGTGTTGGAATAGGAATCGTTGATTGGCTTTGCCATTTTTATCCCAGGTTTTAATGCTGGTACCATTGGCAGTTTTACCACCCTGCACATCAACCCGCGCATTGGCAGTTTTGCCTACCTGTATTTCGTAATAACCCTTATCCGATGTTTTTATTAGTTTAAACATTCGGTCATGGCCATCATCTAAACTCCAAACCTGAATATTAGAACCTTTTGTAATGGATTTGGGGTGTCCGGGGATGTCCCAGTATCCGCCATTATTCTTCCCATAATTCATGGCCGACTGGATGTAAAATGATTTGCCAATGGGCAAAAAATTAGTAGGTTGTGCTAGAATAGATCCAAAGCAAAGAGTGAAGATTAGTGTAAAGTAAAGCGCTATTTTTTTCATAATATTTGGTTTACTAAGTGGTTTATTATTCGAGGTTTTTCACACACCGAACTGTATGGCCTTGC
>CAZTFJ010000424.1:0-2662 GCA_964612255.1 uncultured Rikenellaceae bacterium
CTTTTCGCCAATCCAATAAAAATCGCCACTAACAATAGCGGGAGGCCTAAGCATAATAAATTAGCTTGGCAAAACGCTATCAATAACATCATTAGATGGCATTACGGCCGATTGAATTCTCCGTGCATAGGCTATACTTTGGGTAATCTCCTCATTTTGCTTGAAAATTTGGTCGCGTTGGGTTTCTATCTCATCGCGTTGAGCTTCTATCTCTTCCTTTTGCTGCAAAATTTCCTTATTGTATATCTCCAAATCATCGCGCTGTTTTCTTAGAATATCCTTTTGTTCCTCAATAGTTTTGGTGCGCTCTCGCACTTTCTGCTCTAAAATTTCCTTCTCACGTTTTAGCGAGCGCTCTCGTATCTTTAAAATGGAGTAAAATGCAAACAGCACTATAGCACCACAAACCAAATAAAACCATAAGGTTTGCCAAAAGGGCGGTTTTATAAATACTGGTATTTCAAGAATTTTACTTAGCTGCCCCAAAACATCACCGGACCTAATTTGAATAATATGATTGCCAGGAGGCAAGAAAGGAAACTCTAATGATGGGTTGAGTGTCCATTCGCTCCATTGGTCGGTTAACCCAACAATTTTATACTGGTATTTTACCGAGTTCTCTTTTAAATACTGGGGAGAGCTAATCCGAACTTTCACCGAATTCATAGCATATGTTAGCTCAACACTTTCGGCTGCCAGCATTTGTCCATCCTTATCAAAAACACGTTTAATAAAAATCCCCAAACTATCGGGCTGAAGAGTATCGGGAGGACTTGATATCTTGTAAACTTGGGAAAAACCATTAATCACCAGCAAACTTGAGTCGCTTTGAGTATATATATAGTTTGGGTTATCGAGTAGGTTAAGGTACGACAGAACGCTAAATTTGCTATTTGACCTATTACTCGCATACTGCCACTCTCCCCCTTTCTTTACAAAAGTGTAACCTGGCTGTGAAAAATCAATGGCATCGTAGCTCCTTATTGCAGATATTGTGTCGGTAACAAGTTCTTTTGTTTCTCGATTAAACACATATGTTCCATTTGAACAGAATACATATGGCACATTATTTACTAGCCTTACTACAGGGTTATTGTGATGTGAATCGGGGAAAGGAATGGTTTCCACCTCATAATTGCTTGCCCCTTGGGGTTGGGCTAATAGCACATCAAACTCATTCGACATCAAGTAACTATCCGAACCTACCTGTGCAACACTAACTACAAGGTGATTCTCGTCCTTGGCTAGTTCTGCCAATTTCCAGCTACGGCCAACCCTTTGGAGCAAGTATGCGCCACCCTCTGCTCCAACAACAAAACCTTGCCCGGGGTCTTTTAGCAAACCTAAATACGAAACGTTTACATCGCTAAGAATACGGGTTGCAGATTTTCCGCTAACCTGAAAGACACCAAGATTTGTTGCAGCATATAGCAGTCCATCTCTCTCAACCAATTGTTTCACTTTTCCAACTACTCCATTCACCTTATCATACTCATGCGAAATGGATTGTAGCTGATAAATTGTACGTTTTTGTTCCTTAGGCGCAGGCTTATTCGATGTTTCTGCAACTTGGGGTTTACTTTCTGATGGAAGTTCCGTTTCGTCTGACTTTTTCGACCTTCTGTTAAAAATTCGGTACAAAAAACCTCGTTTCTTCTCCTCTACTGTTTCGGCAGGTTTTGGAGCGGGTTCTTCCTCTGGCTTCACCTGTTTCTTTGCTGGTTTCACCTTAACACTAATAGCCCTATAATCTCGCTTTTCGTTTAGTACAAACAAGCCCTCACTTGTTCCTACATATAATTTATCGTTGTGAACTACTGCCGATAAAAGGTTGCCCATTAATCCATTAAAATGGCTATACGATTTGATGGGCAGACCAAGATCGGCTCTTGTAATTCCCATTCCGTGAGCTAACCAAAGACCACCAAAACTATCGGTACCTAATGAGTAAACCTCGTCATCGGGTAAGCCATGTAAGTAATTCAATGTGTATGCAGTTTCACCATTTTCGGCATTAACAACCACACAACCTCCATTTAGCGTAGAAACAGCAAAATGATTTTCATCAATAGAAACACCACCAGTTGGGATGCTTGCGGTTATGTAATCCTCATCATCAAAGGTAAATGCCGAGAGGTCTTCTCCATCGAAACGGTACAACTTGTTGTTTGACGCGCCAAAATAGGCGTAGCTACCGTGGATAAAAGAGTACATCATATCTACCCCAATGGGTAGGCCCGTTAAAATTTCATAGCCCCCTTCTAAATTGTTAAGACAAACAAAGGCTCTGTTATTAACATTATAGAACTTGCCGTTTAGCTCAAAAAAATCGGAGATGAAAACCTGTTTTCGTTTCTCTACGTAAAGCGTATCAAGAAAAACATCGGGGCTAGTTGTGATACGGCAAATTGCGCTGGGCGATATAACAAGCAAACCGTTTGGCAATGGGCTAAACTTGTAAAAAATATTGCTATCACTTGCTTGCATTAGTTCACGTTGCTCAAACTCACCTTCGGAAGTTTCAACCACGTATCCAACCCCACGATTGGAAGAGTAAAACAAGTAATTACTGTAGGCCATTGCAATGGGTCTTCCGGCTATCTTCAGGTTTTCCCAAGAGGTTCCATCAAACGAATAAACGCCCTTGCGGTTTAATACGTAC
>CAZTFJ010000425.1:0-2645 GCA_964612255.1 uncultured Rikenellaceae bacterium
TTTTCGATAATGGGCAAGGAGAAAGAGTTTATATGCTGCATTCGGCGTTTTTCGCTACCCTCAATCTTACTTCGGATATCATCGTACACCTTTGGATAGCGATATTTAAGGCTTAAATCCTCGAGCTCAGTTTTAATATTGTATAACCCCAACCTATGCGCCAACGGAGCATAAAGGTATATGGTTTCGCCGGCAATTTTCATCTGCTTGTGCGTGGGCATCGAATCGAGGGTACGCATATTATGCAGGCGATCGGCAAGTTTTATGAGAATTACCCGAATATCATCGATGAGTGTAAGTAAAATTTTGCGAAAATTTTCGGCTTGCAATGATGAGTTGGCATCGAAAACCTCAGATATTTTGGTTAACCCATCAATAATATTAGCAATTTTTTTATCGAACAATCTCTCGATATCCTCAATGGTGTAATCGGTATCTTCTACCACATCATGCATAAGAGAACAGGCAATAGCTTTTGGCCCTAGGCCAATTTCGGTGGCCACAATTTTGGCTACAGCAATGGGATGAAGAATGTATGGCTCACCCGATTTGCGTTTTACTCCCTTGTGGGCTTCATGCGCTAAGTTAAATGCTTTGCGAATAAGCTTATAGTCGTCTTCGCTCTGGCAACGGGTACAACTCTTGAGGAGCTCCTCAAACTCATTGTTTATAATGATATCGTAATCCTTTTCTTGAATATCCATAAAAATCTTCCTACATTTTAAATCCCTTGTCAACTGCTTTGTCTGATATCAACAGCACATAAAAACCTACCATAAATAAATGAAGTATTAGAAACATTACGAAATTTTTCTCTTAAACAATATGCTACTTAGGACCATAAATTACAGTAAGGTAGCCAGTTTTTGAGATTATTCGTAGCGATGGTGTGTACACCTCAACCCTGTATATGTAGGTTCCCTCTTTGGCAAAATCGCCATTGGGCATTCTACCATCCCACCCCTGATTCTCTCCTTGGTATACAATTCCGCCCCAACGGTTATATATTATCAACTTATACTCTGAGCTAAATGATATTGTGGGCGCAAACACGTTGCGGGGAATGGCGTTATACACCAGATCGCTTGAGGGATCAAGGGCATTTGGCATAGCCACTTCGGGAGCAACCTCAGTGCAAACGCTGCGCGAGCGACTTAAACGAGAATTCCCTAGGTTGTCGAGCTGCTCATAAGCCTCAATGTAATAACAAAACTTGGGCATTAAACCCTGACCCGAAAAGTTTGAAACATTATCAACAAACTCATTATCTGAAGGATTCAACTCATCGAAAATTAAATCGGGAGGTAGCGGTTCGGGGTTGAATGCCTGCCTATAAATCTTATACCTTACGCTATTTTTGTTAGCAGAGTACAACGAATCCCACGACAGATTAACCGTTAAGCCCCTAGGAAACAGTCGCAAAATCATTGTATTAACAAGGTCGGATACTCGCTGTAATCTATTGCATCCATCAAATGCATTTATCTTATAATAAAATGTTCTGGAACGCGCTGCCCACGAATCAGATGTATCGGCAAAATAGGTTGTGCCGGGGTCAGTAAAATGAAATAGTTTCTTAGAGGAGAAGATAGATCTAATTGAATCGACCTGCTCCCATCGAACAAGTGAAAAGTTTCGATACTCGGTAAGGGGATCTATTTTAAAATGTATAACGGTGCTATCGTTTCCGGCGCTTAAGGAGTCGATAGTTAAATACTTTGGAGGATCTGAAATTTTTGTGCTAACCAATGCCAAATTGGAACGAGAGCGCAGGGGCTCCTCGCCTTCTTCTTCAATTTCTTTAATAGCCTCAACAAACAAATTATAGCTCTTGTTAACAGCAATAAGTGTATCGATAAATGCTTTGTTGTTATACCCCTGAACAGTATCCTTGTTAAACGTTGCTAAATTTGTACCCTCGCCCCAGTAAACATGATACTCCTTTATTTTATTTCCCCAACCTACGTAATGGCTCCACTCCAAAGATAATCCATTATAGCATGAATCGTAAAAAGCGGTTAGGTGGATGGTAGCATGCGGGGCTGAAAGGGGGCTAGGCTCCGTTGTGCCATCGGAGGCAATTGAATAGGAAATTGAGCCTTGGGCGGCATCAGCAGTATTGTCGGTGTAGCTAAAAGTGTTTTCATCAACTTTATCCAACTCAAACCAACCAGTGGGATTGCCAAACTCATCAGTACCTCTATTGTAAATAATATAGCCTATGGGATCAGGGTATAATGGGTTATATCTGGGGCGCTCCCAGCTTAATGTTGTTTTACCTGTTAAGGGATTTACTGTTACGAAACGAAAGTTAGGCATTAAGGGTTTATCCTCAGTTTGAGCATAGCATAGCTGTACAAATAATGTTGCAATTAGGGCTATCAGTATGTTTTTTATACTCATACTAACCAATAATATTTAATAAATCAGAATAGATTTTTTAATGTAACTCCAAATTCAAACGTACTATTTAGCATAAACGTTCAAAGTTAAAAAAATAGTGGATAGATTATCAGTTTTTTATTGAATACAAGCAACTATTCTTGTGGATATTTAATCAATAGGGTCGGAAAAAATCTTATTATTCTTCGAAATATTTATAAATAAGAGGCTTAGCATATTTTTGCCCCAGGTTGGGTTAATAA
>CAZTFJ010000426.1:0-1188 GCA_964612255.1 uncultured Rikenellaceae bacterium
TTACCACATTACCCGCAAGGTAAATTGGACCTTCTGGAAAAAGCGCGGCGTAAAAAAGCAAACCCCACTTATTGAATGGGTTGATGCCCTAATTTTTGCAGTGATTGCTGCCACGCTAATCCGTATGTTTTTTATTGAGGCCTACACTATCCCCACCTCATCAATGGAAAAATCGTTGCTTGTTGGCGATTACCTATTTGTGAGCAAGGTAAGCTACGGCCCCAAGTTGCCCAACACCCCGCTATCGTTCCCATTTGCGCACCATACCTTACCGCTCACCAAGAACACCAAATCGTATCTTGAGTGGATTAAACGACCCTACAAGCGCTTGGCAGGTTTTGGCGATATTAAGCGCAACGACGTAGTAGTTTTTAATTACCCCGAGGGCGACACGGTAATTGTTCAGTTCCAATCGAATAGAAGTTACTACTCAGTGGTTAGGGAGATTGGACGAGAGCGAGTTTTACGTGATTACGACATTGTGGTTAGGCCAGTGGATAAGCGCGAGAACTACATTAAACGTTGCGTTGCCATTGCTGGCGATACCCTTACAGTTTCGCGCGGACAGGTTTACATCAACGGGCAAAAGCAGGAAACCATAGAGAAGATGCAGTACAACTACATTATAAGAACCAACGGTACATCCATCAACTCAAAAATTTTAGACGATTTGAATATTGCTAAGGACGACAGGTTCTTTAATCCTGCCGGTGGAATTTACGAAATGCCGCTTACCAACGAGGCTTACGATAGGATTAGACAGCTAAACAACGTGCACTCGGTGTTAAAGCATGAGAACACCAACCCAACCATGATGACCAAGGCAATATTTCCACACTCACCCGATTACCCTTGGACCGAGGATAATTTTGGACCGCTTTGGATTCCCAAAAAAGGCGCTACCGTTGATATTGATATGAAAAACTTACCGCTTTACCAACGTATAATCGAACAGTACGAGGGTAACGATTTGGCTGTAAAGGATAGCGTGATTTACATTAACAACGAGCCTACCACCAGCTACACCTTTAAAATGGACTACTACTTTATGATGGGTGATAATCGCCACAACTCGGCCGACTCGCGCTTCTGGGGTTTTGTTCCAGAAGATCATGTGGTGGGTAAAGCTTCGTTTATATGGCTATCGCTTGATAAGGATAAGCGATTCCCTGCTAATATCCGCTGGAA
>CAZTFJ010000426.1:1288-2639 GCA_964612255.1 uncultured Rikenellaceae bacterium
TACCCCAATATCTCCATCATCTGCTCTTGGCTAATGGCGCTTAGCGGGTTCGATTTATCAACAAAATGGCTCGATAGTAGTAGTTTGCTCTCCTGTAGACGGCGAATTTTCTCCTCAACCGTTCCCACCGAAATAAATCGATATACAAAAACCGGCTTATCTTGGCCAATACGATGAGCCCGGGCAATAGCCTGATTCTCTACCGCAGGATTCCACCACGGGTCGAGCACCAGAATGTAATCGGCAGCCGTTAGGTTAAGCCCTACCCCACCCGCTTTTATCGATATAAGAAAAACGTGGCATGAAGGGTCGTTCTGAAACTTATCAACAATTTGCTGGCGATTTGTTGTCGATCCCACCAACATTTGGTAGCCAATACCCATATGCGCTAGCTGTTTCTCAACAATCTTTAAATGCTTTACAAACGATGAGAATATTAGCACCTTATGATTTTCACCCACCAATGCCTCCGTGGTCCTGATAATCTCATCGAACTTACCAGAGCTAGCTATCTGGTAATCGTCGAGCATTTGCGGGTGATTAGAAATTTGCCTTAAGCGGGTAAGTCCTCGCAGAATAGAGATGGCCGACTGGCTATAGCCTACGCTCTCAATATTATCGAGAATGTGATTGCGCACCAGCGATTTTTCCTCCTCATAAATGCTACGCTGATCGTCTGACAGGTTGCAGTACACCACCTCCTCGGTTAGCTGGGGCAACTCGGGTGCCACCTCGCTCTTGCTACGCCGCATGATAAATGGCTCAACCAGTTTTTTTAGAGCACTCTGTACTTTCTCGTCGTTATTCTTTTCAATGGGTGTTATAAACTGATCTCTGAACGAGCGCAACGAGCCCAACATACCCCTGTTTAAGAAGTTTAGCTGTGCCCATAAATCGGTTAGCGAGTTCTCAATAGGAGTTCCGCTTAAGCTTAAAAAATGCTTAGCTTTTAGCAGCACAGCCGAGCGGTAAACCTTGCTGGCCGGATTTTTTATGGTTTGGCTCTCATCGAGTACCACATAGTTAAAACGTACATCCTTAAGCAAATCGATATCGTTGCGAAGCACACCGTATGTGGTTAGCACAATATCGTAGGTTACCAACTCTGTAATAGAACGTGTACGATTGGGGCCGGTAAACTGATAAATAGAAAGTTGAGGAGCAAAGCGTTCTACCTCGCGCTGCCAGTTAAACAGCAGCGATGTTGGCACTACAAGCAACGATGTGCGCCCCATTTGAACCATTCCGTTTGTGGCTGGTGTTTTTTGTTGATGTTTTTGCATCTCGGCATCATGCAGCAACACAGCAAGGGTTTGGATGGTTTTGCCCAGACCCATATCGTCGGCAAGGC
>CAZTFJ010000427.1:0-2638 GCA_964612255.1 uncultured Rikenellaceae bacterium
CCACTTGTTTAGAACCAATAAAAATACAGGCAAGGATTAACCTCGCCTGCATTGAAGTAAAGAAACTCACTTACACTGCTCCTTGGGCAATCATTGAATCGGCCACCTTAACAAAACCACCAATGTTTGCACCATCTACATAGTTAATAAAGCCATCTTCTTTAGAACCATACTTTTGGCAAGTTTTATGGATATTCTTCATTATGGTTTGAAGTTTGCTGTCAACCTCCTCGCGAGTCCACGATAAACGCATTGAGTTTTGAGTCATTTCAAGGCCAGACGTGGCAACTCCTCCGGCATTAGCAGCTTTGCCCGGGCCAAAAAGAATTTTAGCAGCTAAATATACCTCAATAGCCTCGGGCGTTGATGGCATATTTGCTCCTTCAGAAACACAGATACATCCATTCTTAACAAGAGTCTTGGCTTGCTCGCCATTAATCTCATTCTCTGTAGCACTTGGTAGGGCTACATCGCACTTAATTCCCCAAGGGCGTTCGTCGGGGAAAAAGTCACAGCCATACTTATCGGCATACTCTTTTATTCTACCCCTTTTCTCATTCTTAAGCCACATGATAAACTTTAACTTTTCAGAATCGATTCCTTTAGGATCGTAAATAAACCCGTTTGAATCGGAAAGGGTAACGCACTTACCTCCAAGTTCATTTACTTTTTCAACAGTAAACTGGGCTACGTTGCCCGAACCAGAAACAGCAACAACCTTACCCTCGAATGTCTCACCACGAGTTTTTAGCATCTCCTGTGCAAAATACACGTTTCCGTAACCAGTGGCCTCGGGGCGAATTAGTGAGCCTCCCCAAAGTACATTTTTACCCGTAAGCACCCCTGTAAACTCATTGCGGATACGCTTATACTGGCCAAACATATAGCCAATTTCTCGACCACCAACTCCTATATCGCCAGCAGGAACGTCGGTATTTGGCCCGATGTGTTTACAAAGTTCTGTCATGAAGCTTTGGCAAAATCGCATCACTTCCTTATCGCTTTTTCCCTTTGGATCGAAATCGGAACCACCTTTACCCCCACCCATAGGAAGTGTGGTTAAGCTGTTTTTAAAAACCTGCTCAAAGGCTAAGAACTTGAGAATACCAAGGTTTACTGTTGGGTGAAAACGTAATCCCCCTTTGTATGGACCAATGGCGCTATTCATTTCAATTCTAAAACCTCTGTTAACCTGAATTGTGCCTTTATCATCAATCCAAGGAACACGGAAAATAAGAACCCGCTCAGGCTCAGAAATGCGTTCGAGAATACGCTCCTCATTATAAATCGGATTCTCCTCAATGAAAGGCACTATGCTCTCAACTACTTCTTTTACTGCCTGATGAAACTCTTGTTCAGCAGGATTCTTGGCTATAATATATGCCATGAACTTGTTAACCTTCTCTTCGTAAATTGAACTTTTCATAATTTGAATTTTAAAGTTTAGGTATTGGGTAAAAAGTATGTACTAGAATATCGAGTTCAATTTACTTTTAATTCAAATACCCCACACTGTTATTATATCATTTTCAGATATTTACTGAGACTACATTTACGAATTACACCTAAGCGTATTAAGTAAAACACGTAAATGTTTTTCATTACATTGGTGCTAATCAAAAAAGAGCGTATATTGGTTGATTAGGAGTTAATAGCTGATAGGTAAGCCTTTGCTAATATTACTATTATGAATGATAAGGAAACATCGCAAAACGAATTTTACAAACTGCTTGCAGAAAACAGGGAAAGGCTTAAAGAGCTTTCGGCAATCAACCGAACCACTTCGATAATAAAGGAAGGGCGAACTGTGGAAGGTACGCTAAGGCAAATTTGCTTAATACTTCCCGACGCATGGCAGTTTCCGCAATATACAGCAGCTCGAATAAGGTACCAGGGGATTGAGGTAACCTCGGCCAACTTTAAAGAGTCTAGATGGAAACAAGAACAAAGTTTTAAAACAATTGATGGCGAAACTGGATCGATTGAAATTTTCTACATTAAGAAGTTTCCCGACGAAGACGAAGGTCCGTTCCTAAAAGAGGAAAGGGATCTAATTCAGAATATTAGCAATTTAATTACAGGTTATCTTAACTCAATAAAAGGCAAAGATTTTGTTAAGGAGGTAAAGGTATCGAAAAGACCTGTTGAGCCCGAAAGTGCTCACTCCCGTAAAAAGCTACTACAGAAGTTCATAAATCAGCATAACTTCGATAGGGATATATACCATGACCTCATGCCCTTTAAGGTTAAAGAGATTTTGCTTATTGCCAACCTTTACGATGCCTATAACCTTGAGAAGGAGGATAGAGTTACAGACAACATACTAGGAGAATACTCCAAGCTAAGCCTAACTAGTGTTCCCAGAATAACTGGAGTATCAACACTAGAAGAGGCTCTTGAAAAGATGGAAGAAAAGCACTTTAACATGGTAATTATCATGATGGGTGCCGACCGTACTACCCCGCTTGAAATGGCGCGAAAAATAAAAGCTGAGTATAGCTACATTGCGCTTTACTTAATGGTTAACAATACCTCGATTTTAAACGAGATGGAAAAAAGCCTATTGGCTTTTGAAAGCATTGATAAGGTTTTTGAATGGAATGGCGATCCAAAAATATTTTTTTCCATTATAAAGCTG
>CAZTFJ010000428.1:0-2632 GCA_964612255.1 uncultured Rikenellaceae bacterium
ATTTGGTTTAGCTTTTCAATCTTGTTAATAACCTCAGGAGTAATCTGTTCCTGACCTAGGAAACCGTGGGGTTTTGCGGCTCTCGAATCTTTAGGAATGCCCTTAAGGTATCGGTTTGTGAGCAGCCCTTGCGCTAGGGGCGAAAAGGCAATGCAGCCCATTCCCTCCATTTCGAGCACGTTAAGCAATTCGAGTTCAACCCATCGGTCAAACATCGAGTAGCGTGGTTGATGAATAAGACAGGGAGTTCCCAGGTTTCTTAAAATTTCGGCTGCTTGCTTAGTTTCTTTGGCAGGATAGTTTGATATGCCTGCGTACAGGGCTTTGCCCTGCTTAACTGCAAAATCGAGCGCTCCCATTGTCTCCTCCAGCGGTGTGTTTGGGTCGTAGCGATGCGAGTAGAAGATATCAACATAATCTACCCCTAGCCTTTTAAGGCTCTGGTTAAGGCTGGCAATTAAATACTTTCTTGAGCCCCACTCTCCGTATGGCCCATCCCACATTAGGTAGCCCGCTTTTGTTGATATTATTAGCTCGTCGCGATGGTGAGCCAAATCTTGTTTTAATATTCTTCCAAAGTTGCTTTCTGCCGATCCTGGGGGTGGCCCGTAGTTATTGGCCAAATCGAAATGGGTGATGCCGTTGTCGAAGGCTGCCCAAATAGTCTCTCTAAAGTGTTCGTAGATATCAACATCGCCAAAGTTGTGCCATAAACCTAGCGATAGGGCCGGGAGCATTAGTCCGCTGTTGCCGCAGCGGTTGTATTTCATTTCATAATAGCGTTTAGCGCTGGGGGTGTATTGCATAGCGTTGTTTTTTTATCAAATTTAAGAAAAAATGCTATGCTGGCCAGCGTTTGCTTGTCTTTTTGTGCTTTGTGGGTTAAACCAGTAGCCATTACCTAAAAGTTGCCATATGAAATTTTTTTGTTTAGCATTTAAAAGCATTTGCTATCTTTACGCTTACCCAATAATCAAATTTTTAATCTTAAGTAAATCAAATAAATCCTTAATGTTTACCCCATAAACTCGATTGGTTGTAATAATAACCAAAGGGTATTGTTTAACTCAGTTCGTTGTAAAAAAGTCATTTCGGTTTTTACCCAGCTCAATTAATATAAAGTTTGCCATATATGAAACCCCAGATATCACTCACACTTTTACTGATGATTTTTTCAGTGTCTGTTGCTAAATCACAAGAACCTGGCAGCGAGCAAGCATATTCGCTTTTTTTTATTGAGCAGGGGGTGAAAACAGGGTTAATTGTTCCAAACTATCCAAACCATCCAGAGTCGAGGCCGCTTAGCTCATTTCATTTAAAGATTGGTAAATTCTCTTATAATACCAAAAATATCTGGGCTGCATATAACAACTATCCTTTAGTGGGGGCTAAGTTGTCGTTTACCCATTTAGGCGAGAGCAATTTGCTGGGCAACGAGTTTAGGTTAATGCCTTTTATTGAGTATAATACCAAGAGTAAATTGCCTAAAGCCATCTCTTTTATGATAGCCCTAGGAGGATCTTACGTATCAAAATATTACGATAAGGTTTATAATCCCACTAACAAGTACTTAGGTTCCCCTGTAAACTGGGCTTTTGAATTATTCTTAAACTATAATTTACTCGCTACCAAAAAGGGACTTTTGCGGCTCGAAGGAGGCTATGTTCATAGTTCCAATGGGCACGTTCAACTGCCAAACGCTGGTTTAAATTATGCATCGGTGGGTTTATCGTACTTGTTTTTCACAAGCGAACCTTCGGCAGCTCATTTTCAGGAATTTGTTAAACCCGAAACGAAAAGTAAAAGGCAGTACTTTTTTCAGTATCGAAATGGGGTAGGAATGCATGAGCTTGGAGGTTCTTTAGGTCCAGTAGGAGGGAGCAAAGGAAAGGTTTTTGAAACTTCTTTGTCGCTCGGCATTATTAATAGTCAGAGTATAAGGTATTATACTGGGTTTTCCTACAGATTTTATGAGCATTTTTATGAACTATATAGCGATGCAGACAACGAGAACGATACCAATTTATCGCCCGTAAACTATAAGTGGAATGCCTCAAATATTTATTACTTTTTAGGAGTAGAGTTGCTTTATGGGCACGTAGGATTTAATATAGAAGGCGGGCTTAATTTACATAAACCTTTTTATAGGGTTTACAACGATACATATGTTAAGAATACTGGATTTAAGTATTTTCTCAAAAGGAGCTTTAATAGCAGGATAGGATTGAAACTTTATTTAAAAAATGCCAATAAAGGTTTCAAGAACAATGTTTTTGTGGGCACTAACGTAAGCGCTAACTTTAGTCAGGCCGATTTTACCGACCTTTGCCTTGGTTACGTTCGTACAATTTTCTAGTTGTGGGGTAAATTCTGGGCTTTTACGATGTTGATATAACAAAAAACCACCTACCTCGATAAACGCTGTAAGTGGTTGATTTTCTTGGTGGAGGTAAGGGGAGTCGAACCCCTGACCTCTTGACTGCCAGTCAAGCACTCTAGCCAACTGAGCTATACCCCCAAGTTTAAATTTTATGAACGTGTGGCTTACTCGCCTGACCTTCCCGATAGCCATCGGGACACTCTAGCCAACTGAGCTATACCCCCAAGTTTAAATTTTATGAACGTGTGGCTT
>CAZTFJ010000429.1:0-2631 GCA_964612255.1 uncultured Rikenellaceae bacterium
TGTGAGGGATTTACTGATGAAGGGCCAGGTTTTGGATCTTTCTCCTCTAAGCTTATTAACCTAGAGGCCAACACCTCATATTTTGTAAGGGCATATGCCCAAAATTCAGTAGGGACAACTTATGGTAATAACGTTACTTTTAGTACTACTTCAGAAGTTGCTTTTATTGTAGTTGATAGGAATAGGAATCCGATTGAAGATGCTAATGTTGTTTTTGACGGTATTTCACAAGCAGTTAATAGTTTGGGGCAAGTAGCATTCTATAAACAAAGAGATACATATAATTATAAAGTTACTGCAGAAGGTTACCAAAATACAGGTGGAAAAATTACAGTTAGTGCTGGTGAAAACCTGATCAAGCTTATTCTCTTAAGCGAAGCTGAAAATGATGTTATTATAGTTGGTGAGACAAATGTATGTATAAACTCTGAAGTTATTTACTACGTTTCAGGCAACTCAACAACAGGAACCTGGGAGGTAGAAGGTGGTAGTGTAGTCAGTATTCCAAACGAAACCAGTGTTATTGCTGGATGGTCGTTCACAATTGAGAATAGGATTATTAGGTATAGGATAACAACTCAAGACAACTATTCAATTACATATCAAAAGCAAATAGTTGTTGATGAAACCAAAGTTATTCCTTCTTCAGATAAGCCTCGTATCCACAAAAAAGGTGACATCCCAATTCTAATATGTACTACGCCCGACATAGAATACCAGTGGTATAAGGATGGCTTACCAATTGATGGACAAACTCAGCAACACTTTGCCCCTAGGAATCAGCCGGGTAGCTACCAGGTGCAAACAATCGATTCAAAACAATGCCCTAACACATCGAGTGCAATGGATGTTACTGCTGTAATGGAAACGGGAACAATTGCCACTTACCCTAACCCTAGTAACGGAGATTTCACTATTAACTATTTTAGCCAATTAACTGGCAACGGCCTAATTACCGTGGCAAATGCTCAGGGCGAAGTGGTATACCAAGAGGTGGTGAGTAAACCTCAAGAAATCTTATCGCAAAGATTAACTCTTTCCGAACTCCCAAGGGGAATTTACATTGTAAGAGTTTCCATTGGCAATGAGGCTCCCGTTACTTCAAAAATTTCGATACGCTAACCTAACTTAGATGATAACAATGATACGTAACACAATAATATACTTTCTAATAGTCGCCTCGGCGATGCTTTTCTCAAGTAATAGTTTCGCTTCTAATTGGGGTGCAAATAAATCTGGACAGGAGACGTCGGGCAATGCCGACTCAAACACATTCCAACGACTATACATTGGGCTAAATGGAGGTTTTAGTCTGGCTATGTTTAGCACCGAAAATTCTACTACAACAGAGTGGCAGTCGAACACCGCTTTCAATATTATCCCTTCGTTGGATATAACTTTTCTATTTACTCAAAACATTGGTGCTGGCATTGGGTTAAGGTTGGGGAAATATTCATCTAACTATACTGTTGCTGGGTTAAATGCTCAACTCGAGCGTGAGTTTGTTGACATTGACGAGGATACCTATTTCCCAATTTATGAGAATGTTAGTCTCACAGAAAATACCAGCTACTCATCTATAGACATCCCAGTGTTTGTTAGATACCAGAATACCATTGGCTCTGGGAAACTTTCGTACTTTGCCAATGTGGGAGCAATTTTGTCTAGCTTCACAAGCCCAAGCTACACGCTCTCTGGCACAATGACTCGTAAGGGTTATTACCCTGAGTACAACGTGGTGCTAAACGATTACCCCGAGTACAATTTCGACAACCTAACCTATAGCAGCACCGCAGCAATGGAATTAGGTGCTCCCCAAATGATGATATCGGGTTATCTTGCTGCCGGGGCAATGTATAGTGTAACCAACGAGCTGTTGGTAAAGGTTGGATTTTCTGGTACATACGGTTTTACCAAGGTGACTCCTGTTATTGAAGATGATTTTAGCAATTTTCACAGCAGTCTCATTCTTGGCAACTCATCAATAATATCTATTGGTTTTGAGGTTGGCTTGGTTTATCGGCTATCCAACAAGTAGATTTTAATTCTCAAAGAGAGCCTCATCAATTTTAATTGGTGGGGCTCTCTGCTTTTTTGGTTTGAGTGTTAAGGAATATTTTTGTGAATAAGCATAAGCCAAAGTAAATTTACCATAAGGTCATGGGGTTATAGCCCTTTTGAGCACAGACTTTACTTATGCATCCCGCACAGTTCAAAATATTCGCCAATTTTGCTACATTTGCAAACCAATGCTTACCATATGATTAGAGTTGAGAAAATTAAAAAAACGTTTGGATCCCTTACCGTGCTTAAGGAGGTTGATATGGAAATACCAGCCGAAAAGGTCGTGGCTATTGTTGGCCCCAGCGGGGCAGGCAAAACTACACTGCTTCAAATCATGGGAACCCTTGGTAAACCCGACTCTGGCAATGTTTATATAGATGATGTAAACCTGTCGACGTTAAACGATAAGAGTTTGGCCTCATTCCGTAACCAGAATATTGGTTTTGTTTTCCAGTTCCATCACCTTTTGCCCGAGTTTACTGCACTGGAAAACGTTTGTATCCCTGGATTTATAGCCAAAAAGCCAAAAGATAAAGTAGAAACCAGAGCCAAAGAGCTACTCACTTT
>CAZTFJ010000430.1:0-1339 GCA_964612255.1 uncultured Rikenellaceae bacterium
CCATTGAAAAAAACCAGTTTAACAGTTTTACTTATGCTTTTGGCATAAAAGTTTAATATGGGCAACTTGCAGACAATTAAATTGTTTTTATTTAAGGTTTACTTTATATTTGATAAAAATGTATTAGTTATGAATATCGCAGAATTGAAGTTAAATTTCTTTAGACAAATTGACCGTCTTGATAAAGTTAAGCTAGAAGAGGCTTATGGCATTTTATTAAACTACTTAAACAGCAAAGACGATTTGGACGAATGGAATAACTTGACTGCTGAACAGCAAAAAGGAATTATGGATAGCATTGAGCAACTTGATGACAGCCAAGGCATCTCTCACAGTGATGTTATAAATAAATATAAGAATAAGTACAGTGCGTAGAGAAATAATCTGGTCGCCACTGGCTGAACAAGATTTAGGGAATATTCTAGAATATCTTGCTGAAAATTGGAATCAAAAAGTCACAACTCACTTCCTCAACAAGATTGACTTAGCCACTAACCAAATAGCTAAAATCCCAAATCAGTTTCCAATTATCAACAAAAAACTTCAAGTGAGAAAGTGTGTAGTGACAAAACAAAATACTTTGTACTACAGATATATTGAAAAGCGAATAGAAATTTTGAGATTATTCGACACAAGGCAAAATCCTAAAAAATTGAGATTTTGATACGTTTACAATGCTTAAAGTTAAAACAGAAACACTACTTAGGCACTTTAAACGTAAACCCAATTAAAAAATGCTTTAGCCTTATTTAAAACCTAACCCTTGCGCACCAAATCAATGTAAGTATATTCAAGCCCATCGGTATCGGTGGGCTTTGCTTTTTCGGAGTTCACCTCTTGCCATTCTTCTGGATTAATTGCGGGGAAACTCACATCGCCCTCGTAGCTACGGTGCACTTTTGTGAGGTAAAGTTTGGTAGCCAATGGCAAGGCCTGTTTATAGAGTTCGCCACCACCAATAACAAATACTTCACTATCGGCCGAAGCAATGGCAATAGCATCATCCAATGAATGCACCACCTTGGCGCCATCGGCTTTAAATTGGGTGTTCCGAGTAACCACCACGCTTGTTCGGCCGGGCAATGGCCTACCAATAGACTCCCAGGTTTTGCGCCCCATAATAATATGATGCCCCATGGTAAGCGCCTTAAAACGTTTTAAATCGCCGGGGATATGCCAAATAAGCTGGTTGTTCTTTCCAATTACATTGTTCTCGGCTACTGCCACTATTATCGAAACATCCATATTATCTACATAAAAAAATTTACTAAATAGCTACCTTACCCTTGATAGGATTTCTCTACGTCCTGGACTACCATATCTACCAGTTGATCCAACT
>CAZTFJ010000430.1:1349-2629 GCA_964612255.1 uncultured Rikenellaceae bacterium
TAAATAGCTACATTACCCTTGATATGGGGATGTGGATCGTACCCTACCAGCTTAAAATCCTCGAACTTGAAATCGAAAATTGATTTAACCTCTGGATTTATTTCCATAGTTGGCAAAGGGCGTGGTTGGCGGGTTAGCTGCAACTTTACCTGCTCAACGTGGTTTGAGTAGATATGTACATCGCCAAAGGTGTGAACAAAATCGCCTGGTTGTAGGCCGGTAACCTGCGCCATCATCATGGTAAGCAGGGCATAGGAAGCAATATTGAAAGGTACACCCAGGAAGACATCAGCACTCCGCTGGTAAAGCTGGCACGATAGCTTGCCATTGGCAACGTAGAATTGGAATAATATATGGCAAGGGGGCAAAGCCATTCTATCAATATCACCCACATTCCATGCGCACACCAAATGTCGCCTTGAATCGGGGTTGCCAGATATTGAATTTACAACCTGTGATATTTGGTCAATCTGGCTTCCATCATGCGCTGGCCAACTCCGCCATTGGTGGCCATACACTGGCCCTAGATTGCCATCCTTGTCGGCCCACTCATTCCAAATGGAAACGCCATTATCGTTAAGATATTTAATATTTGTATCGCCCTGCAAAAACCACAGCAGCTCGTATATTATCGATTTTAGATGAAGTTTCTTGGTGGTAAGCAGGGGAAATCCTTGCTGGAGGTTGAACCGCATTTGATGACCAAAAAGGCTAATGGTACCAGTGCCGGTTCTATCCTGCTTCTCAACCCCATTGGTTAGGATATTGTCCAATAAATCAAGGTATTGCTTCATATTTACATCAGTTTTTATACCGATGTAAAAGTAGACTATTTGCCCCTATTATCAAAACCCGATATAAAAAGCAGTAACATTACGATTTTGACCACATTAGGCCCCAACGCCTGAGCCAAACAACAACTGCTGCAATAATTAAACGAGGAACTAAAACCCACATTACAGGGGCACCAATTGCAGCAAAAAGCATTAAATCCTCAAGATTTGAGTGCGATATGGCAACATGAAAATTAAGCAAGTCGGCATCGCGCTTGGTTACATTTCCGTTACGCACCTCCTGCACCATTACAGCCGAACCGTAAGCCAAGCCCAAAATATTGGCCACTATCCACAAAAAGGATGTGCTTTTTGGTAAGCCAAACAGCATAAGCACTGGGCTAAAAAGTCGCGAAAGCACGCCAATAACCCCAAACGCCTTTAACAGCTCCTGCATTATCATTAGCAGCGTAACAAGCACGGTAATTTTTAAAGTCAGCATAGCTG
>CAZTFJ010000431.1:0-2628 GCA_964612255.1 uncultured Rikenellaceae bacterium
TGCTGTTGAACTTGGGCATATTCTTGGCGGTGTACTGGAAGATATCGGCAATAATTTTCATTGAGAATTCGGGTGGGTAGATATAGGTGTTACGCACCATGAATTCCTTAAGGATATCGTTTTGGATTGTGCCAGCCAGCTGGTCGAGGGTTGCTCCCTGCTCGAGCGCAGCCCCAATGTAGAAAGCCATAACGGGCAACACGGCACCGTTCATGGTCATCGATACCGACATCTTATCCAAGGGTATACCATCGAAAAGGATTTTCATATCCTCGATAGAATCGATGGCCACACCAGCTTTACCTACATCGCCTACCACGCGAGGGTGGTCGCTATCGTAACCGCGGTGTGTTGCCAGGTCGAACGCTACCGACAGTCCCTTTTGGCCAGCGGCCAGGTTACGACGGTAAAATGCGTTTGACTCCTCGGCAGTTGAGAAACCTGCGTACTGACGCACAGTCCACGGTCTCATTACGTACATAGTGCTGTATGGCCCACGAAGGTATGGTGGCAAACCTGCCGCATAGTTCAGGTGCTCCATATTCTCCAAATCTTTCTGGCTGTAGATTGGCTTTACAGCAATCTTCTCAGGCGTTTCAAACCCATCCTGCGAGGCCTTAACCTCTTGGGCGGCGTACTCCTGATCAATTTTTATTTGTTTGAAATCTGGTTTCATTTGATTGTTTGTTTTAATAACTTATTCAACACTGAGGCGCTGAGGCACAGAGTTTATAATTCTCCTAAAATTCTTCTACGAATCCCTTCCTTTAAAAGAGGCGCATTAAAGTTGATGAGCAGTCCTAACTTATGACCCGATAGTTTAAGGTAGGTTACTAGCTGGACTTCATGTACAGGAAGAATAACCTCAACCGCTTTCAATTCAACTACCAATTTGTTTTCTACCAGAATATCAATCCTAAACGTTTTGCTCAATTGATTTTCTTTATATACAATTGGCAGTTTTGCCTGAGGGACAAAAGAGATGCCTCTAATTCTTAACTCCTCACAAAGGCAATGCTGATATACTGACTCCAAGAGCCCAGGGCCTAATTCCCTGTGCACATCAATGGCAGCTGCAATTACCTTTTCTGTAAGTTTATTGTATTCTTCTGAGGACATATATCTCTGTGTCTCTGTGACTCTGTGTTTTTAAATTCCCAACTGCTTCTGATACCCCCGTAAGGTTTCAAGTACGTTGCTTTTAACGCTGATAAAGTTGGTTATGCCTTTGGCTTCGAGAGCGGGTTTGCAAGCGGGTTCGCCAGCAACCACAAAGATGGCTTTTCCATTTAGTTTTTCGAAAGCTTCGGTGGCAAGGGTTTCGTACTCATCGTCGGACGAGCATATTACCACTATATCACTCTTGGCATCGAGAGCAGCTTTTACACCCTCGTCAACAGTTTTGAAACCAATATTATCGACAACCTCGAACCCAGCGCATGCAAAGAAGTTGCAGCTAAACTGTGCACGAGCCCTACGGAATGCAAGATTACCAAGCGCTAGCATGAATGCTTTTGGACGTTTCCCAGTAGCATCGGTTTTGAACCTAAGCTCCTCGAAAGCCTGCGATTCGCGGTACTGTGCCAAAGGTTCACAAACGGCATCATCGGCCTTTTTGGCTTCAGATTTTTTAACAACATCGAGGTTAACAACCTTTTGGTCGGCCACCTCGCTAAAATTTGGATATTGGTTAGTTCCCAATACAGTTTTGCGACGAGTAGCGATATTCGACTCGCGCTTATTGGCAACTGCCTTAATCTCGCTTTGGATAAATCCTTTGGTGAACGCCTCAACGTAACCACCCATGTCCTGAACCTTGTTGAAAAGTTCCCAAGCGTGATTTATTATTGATTGTGTAAGAGTTTCGATGTAGTAGCTACCAGCAGCAGGGTCTATCACCTTATCCATGTACGATTCCTCCTTGATGATAATTTGCTGGTTGCGCGCAATACGCTCCGAGAAAGCAGTTTGCTTTTGGTAAGGTGCATCGAAAGGCAGAACGGTTAGGCTATGAATACCGCCAATAACTGCCGACATGGCTTCGGTAGTAGTACGAAGCATATTTACGTATGGGTCGTACACGGTTTTGTTCCACACGCTGTTCACTGCGTGGATGCAGATTGCAGCCTTACCATTGCAGCCATATGCCTCGGCAATTTTTGCCCAAAGGTAACGAGCAGCCCTAAACTTGGCAATTTCCATAAAGTAGCTAGGGCCAATGGCCATAGTAAACTTCATTTTACCAAAAGCCTCATCAGCCTTAATGCCTTGATCGGTAAGCCAGTTGATATATTCGGCACCCATAGCCAGCGAGAAGGCAAGCTCCTGAACAGCCGATGAACCGGCGTTGCGGAAAATATCGCCCCTAACGGTAAGCAGTTTGAATTGTGACAGTTCGCGGCCAGTTTCAATAGCCTCTTTGGTACGAGCAGCTGCGGTTTGTGCATCGACACAAAATTTGCCCTTTAGGCTGAATGCAGCTATTGGGCTGTAGTTGAACGAACCCTTAACCGATGCAACATCGATTTTAGAATTGTTTAGATACTTGATAAACTCGGCAATTAGCTTGCGCGATTTGCAGTCGGCCTCAAAGTTCACCTCAGTTTTGGTGATATCGATGCCCTTTAG
>CAZTFJ010000432.1:0-2614 GCA_964612255.1 uncultured Rikenellaceae bacterium
GCTCTAAAGGTATGACCCTTTTCCTAGAGCCAAAGGCTTTATACAATGCACCAAAAGCTGCAACACCAATTCCCGACGATTTTGAAGTGCCATTTGGTAAAGCGCGGGTTAGGAGAGAGGGTTCTGACCTATCAATGATAACTTTTGGAAACACTACCCATATGTGCCTCGAAGCTGCAGAAACACTTGAAAAGGAGCAGGGTGTAAGTGTGGAGGTTGTAGATATCCGATCAATTATTCCGCTCGATCGCGAATCAATTCTTAAATCTGTAAAGAAAACAGGCAAGGTGTTGGTTGTGCATGAAGATAAGGTTTTTGGTGGATTTGGAGGTGAGCTAGCCGCCATTATTGCCGATGAGGCTTTTGAGTTTCTCGATGGGCCTGTAAAACGGGTTGGAGCAACCTTTACACCAGTTGGCTTTAATAGGATTTTAGAAGCAGCCGTGTTACCAAATACCGAAAATATTTTGGTGGCAGCCCGAGATCTTGTGAAATACTAATTCATTAATAAGCAAACTACTATAAGATGAAAACTGCAATAATATATAGCCATAGAGCAACCAAAACGGTTCAAGCAGCAAAACACATCAAAGAGGAATTTTCTGGTTTAATAGACGATTTTGATGTGGTAAATTTAGACTTGGAGAAATTACCTGAATATAACCTTCTAATACTTGGAGCACCCACTTGGTTCGATGGGGAGCTACCCCATTACTGGGATGAGCTAGTTCCAGCTATTGAAGATTTGGATCTTAGAAATAAAAAGGTAGCCATTTTTGGCAATGGCGACCAAGTAGGTTATCCCGAGAATTTTGGCGATGCCGTGGGGTTGCTAGCTGATGTTTTTACGAGTACAGGGGCAACAATTATTGGTAAAACGAATAGCGAGGGATATACCTTTGAGCAATCTAAAGCTCATAAGGACAATGAGTTTGTAGGCCTAATTTTAGATTTTGAAAATCAGAATAAGCTGAATAAAACTAGGATTAAGCAGTGGGTCGACCTGCTTAAAAATCAGCTTTAACTATTCCTTAGGGAAAAAAATAATTTTGTTGTATTTTTTATTCCTACACACTTGTATTTTGTGCTGGTTTTCGTAAATTTGTTGGACATTGGAAAGAAATCTGGAAAATATAAACAAAAAATAGCTATTGATGGAACCAATAAGCATTAGAGGAACACATGAAACCCCCGAGATTCTATTCGACAAGGATGCGGGTGAATTTTCAATATCTGGCAAATCATTGCCTGAGGATGTAAAAGAATTTTATCACCCCTTAATAAAATGGGTATCCGATTATGCCAAAAAGCCCAATCCCGAAACGGTTTTAAAGGTTAAGATGGACTATTTCAACACCGCTTCATCTAAAATGCTACTTGAAATCTTCGAGCAGTTTAAGGCGATGTTTGATGCTGGGCATAAAGTTATTATTGATTGGTACTATCAGGAAGATGATGAGGATATGCAGGATGCTGGAGAGGATTATGCCGACATAGTTGAAATTCCATTCAATTTTATTAGCTATCAGCCTATTTCGTAACTTTTGGGGCTACCCCATTGGTTAAAATACTCCAAATTCTTTATAAATCCTCGGCATGAAGGTAATTCGGATTGAGCCAACAGAAACTACACCCCGCGTAATTCTTAATAAGGATAATGGCGACTTGCTTATTCAGGGCAAGTGCCTGCCAGAGGATGTGAAAAAATTTTTCACTCCCATAATCGAATGGTTCGATTTATACTTAGATGAGCCTAATCCTGAAACAGTTGTTGAACTCGATTTCGATTACTTCAATACGGCATCATCAAAAATGATATTAGTGATACTCTCGAGGTTAAGAGATTTAAAACGAAAAGGGAAATGGGTTCAGGTGATTTGGAAGTATCCTCAATACGATTTGGAACTTGAGGCTGGCGAAGAATTTTCGAGCTTGCTAAATATTCCTTTTGAATTTCTACCTAAAGCAGAATAAGTTTTGCTTGCCTGCTTAAAATATTGTAATGTAAGATCCGATTTTTTTACTCTGGGAATATTTTTTCTGGATTTTCCATTTAACCCAATAGCTTTATTTTAAACAGGCACCTATCTTGAAAATCAAAAAATCACAGATGAAAAAACTTCACATTAAAGCTAAGAAAGATTCACCAGAGGTGGTTCTTGATCCTGTTAAAAACATATTTTCAATCAAAGGTATTTGTCACCCCGAAAATGTTACCAAATTCTTTGAGCCGGTAATGTGCTGGATGGATGAATATAAGGAGTTTCAGGCAACAGTTTCAGACAAAAAAGATGTGAAGGTGGTTTTCTTTTTTCGATATTTTAACTCGGCAACGTACAAATACCTTATTACCCTTTTGCAAAAAATAAACGAGCTAAAAGAGGTTGGCTGCACCATTTTTGTAGAGTGGCATTACGAAACAGATGATGAGGATATGTTTGAGTCGGGTGAGGAGCTTTTCGAATTTAGCGGTTTGCACATACCGCACGTTTGCATTGAATCGCAATTCTAATAATATAACGAGCATATACAAAAAAAGCAGCCTTTAATGGGGCTGCTTTTTTTGTGATTCAGCTGGGGCTCGAACCCAGGACCCCATCCTTAAAAGGGATGT
>CAZTFJ010000433.1:0-1572 GCA_964612255.1 uncultured Rikenellaceae bacterium
TAAAGGTACAAATACATCAACGCGCGAGCCAAACTTAATAAAACCCATCTCCTCGTTCTGCTTGGCCACATCATTCTCTTTTGAGTAGCAAACAATGCGTCGAGCCAAGAAACCTGCAATTTGCCGAAATAGAACTTTAACACCATCGGGGCGTTCAATGGCTATGGTGGTTCGTTCGTTTAGGGTCGAGGACTTAGGCTCCCAGGCTACCAAAAATTTGCCGGGATGATATTTCTGATACAAAACTTTACCTGCTATAGGATTCCAGTTGATATGTACATTCCAAACCGACATAAATATTGATATCTGTAGGCATCGGGTATTCAGGAATTCGGTTTCGTCAACCTCCTCAATAACCACTACTTTTCCATCGCAGGGTGCATAAATTTTCCGCTCGTCGGTATGTAACGGCCGCTTGGGTACTCTGAAAAACCTAACAATGAATACGAAAAATGGCACTGCTATACCCAAGGCAATGTACAAGCCAATTGAGCCAACAAAATACCCAACCAAAGCGCAAATTGCTGTTAAAACAATAAATGCAACTGCTAAAATTGTAAATCCTTCTCTATGTATGCGCATTGTTAAATGAGTTTATATCTAAAAAAACTAAATAATCATCATAATTTTAAGGTACACAAAAACTATGGGCGCCGATATTAGCACGCAATCAAACCTATCGAGTAATCCGCCATGGCCCGGCATTATTTTGCCAGAGTCTTTTACCCCAACGCTACGTTTGAACATCGATTCTACCAAATCGCCAAAAACACCAGATATTGCTGTAATTAGGCCAATGGCTATCCAGTGCGATAGCGAAATGTCATAATAAAACATCGATAAAATCCAAGCTGCAAGCACGCTAAAAAACAGTCCGCCAACCAGTCCTTCCCACGATTTTTTTGGTGATATCCGAGGGAAGAGCTTATTCCTGCCAATGCTTAACCCAACAACGTATGCACCGGTATCGTTTGCCCAAAGCATTATAAAGTATCCAAGTAGAATGTGATATTCGAATCCAATGCTATACGAACTATGGCTTAGCACAAAGTAATTAAGCAGCGAGAACGGAAAGGCAACGTATATAATTCCTAGCAGTGTGTAAGCTATGTTGTGCATAGGTTTTTGGTGATTTCTGTAAATCTCAATCAGAAAAATGCTTAGCACAAGGGGGATTATTCCTAAAAAGATGTAGTTTCCAATGGTGCCAATGGCAAAAAAGTAGTTAATGGCAAAAACCACTGCGCCTAATGTCATCCCAAAATAATGCTGGGGTTTTACCCTGGCCTTAAATGATAATTTGTAAAACTCAAGCATCGTGAGTTCCATCAGCACAAAGAATACTAGCGAGAAAGTATATTGTCCTAGCAGTATTGCACCAATTATCAGCGTGATAAATAGAGCGCCACTAATTGTTCTTTTAAGAAATGATGTCAAAGTTCAACCTCTTGAATTAGTTTAATCGACTTATCCTCGTTCTCCTTAGTAACGTAAACTTCTGCCGTACCAATGGTAGGGTACGATGAGTCGTTTTGGTTAAGCATAACGGCTTCAATGCCATTGCTCTCAAGC
>CAZTFJ010000433.1:1582-2609 GCA_964612255.1 uncultured Rikenellaceae bacterium
AACTATCTCGGCCTGAATAGGCGAGTTGCTTCTGAATACCGGAACCCAATTCTTGTCGTCCATAGGTTTTTTGTGGTTTGGTAAGGTTATCCTTGCTGATGTTTACTGCTCGTCATCAGTTTCCTTTTTCTCTTCCTCCTCAATATCCTTAACAAGCTCCTCGCTGCGGGTATGCGATTTGCGAGGGCCAAAAATGTTTTCCAAATCTTCACTAAATATAACTTCTCTATCCAACAGCAATTCGGCTAGCTGTGTTAATCCATCCTTATTCTTTTCAAGGGTTTCTTTGGCTCGCTTGTATGCCTCTTCAATAATTGCTTTGGCTTCTTTGTCAATTAGCTCAGCGGTTTTTTCGCTGTATGGCTTGCTAAAGGCAAATTCGTTTTGTCCCGACGAGTCGTAAAAACTAATGTTTTTAATGCCTTTACTCATACCAAAGTAGGCCACCATGGCGTAGGCTTGCTTAGTAACCTTTTCAAGGTCGTTAAGCGCTCCTGTTGATATTTTTCCAAATATTAGCTCTTCAGCTGCGCGTCCGCCTAGGGCCGAACTCATTTCGTCGAGCAGTTGCTCTGTGGTGGTAAGCTGTCGCTCTTCTGGTAAATACCAAGCAGCACCTAGCGCTTTGCCACGAGGGATAATGGTCACTTTTAGCAGCGGGTTGGCGTGTTCTAGCAGCCAGCTAACCGTTGCATGACCCGATTCGTGGAAAGCAATGGTTCGCTTCTCCTCCATTGATATGATTTTGTTCTTCTTCTCCAATCCGCCAATAATACGATCGATGGCGTCTAGAAAGTCTTGCTTTTCAACAGCTTTCTTGTTTTTTCGAGCAGCAATAAGCGCAGCTTCGTTACACACATTAGCAATGTCGGCTCCAGAGAAACCTGGGGTTTGCTTTGCCAGAAAATCTATGTGGAAATTCTCTTCCAGTTTAAGGGGTTTGGTATGAACTTTAAAAATCTCTTGACGTTCTTTGTAGTCGGGCAGCTCAACGTGAATTTGGCGGTCAAACCGTCCAGCTCTGAGT
>CAZTFJ010000434.1:0-2606 GCA_964612255.1 uncultured Rikenellaceae bacterium
GGCATACGGCATAACAAAAGGTATTAAAGAACCTCCTTTTATGTAGCCATTCAGCAGTTTTACTGCAAGCGGCATATTGCCAGGATTTATTTCGAACGAGTAAAGATAGGCCAATTGGCCTGCACTAGTGCTATCTATCTGCATTGCACAATCGCCTAGCTGTTCCCATAGGTAATAGTTTGTGCTATCTCTGCTGATTAGGTCTTGGAATTGCATATAGGCCTCGCGGTACCTGCCATCTCTCTTTAGTAGCCTTGCGTACTGCGATTGAACAGTTGTGTTTTCGGGGTGGCTGGTTAAAATTTGTTGATATAATTTTATTGCCTCGCTACTTTTGCCTTTGGTTCCTAGCACGCTTGCCAGCTGCTGTTTGCATTTAATGCAAGTTGTGTCGGATGTTGCGGCTTTTCTGTAAGCATAGTGAGCGCTATCGTATTGCATTCTGTTTTCCCACAATATCCCAAGCGTAAGCCAACTTTGTGTTGATGTGCTGTCTGTTTTTAGGTTGTTTTTTAGGATGCTAATCTGTTGTTCATCAGTAAGGCTGTATAGAAACAACTTGGGGCTTTGTTCTTTCCCCTCATTATGCTGAGTGAATGCTACTTTTGTAAATAGTAGCAGTGTTAGTGTTATTGCAGCAAAGCCAATTTGGTTTATGGTTGGTCTGGAGTAAATCATAGGGGGGTAAAGCTGAGTACAGAGTATTTTTTGTGAAATTTATTTTAGGCTAAAGATTATAGGTATGTTGTGAGATACGTTTACCTTTTCACCTCGTTGTGTTCCAGATTCCCATAGAGGGCTTGACTCTACTACTCTAATGGCTTCTTTGTCGAGCGATGGATCAACGCCTCTTAATATTTTTACATCGGTAACTTTACCTTCTTTGGTAACAACAAAGCTAAGTATTACCCTACCTTGAATACCATTTTCTGCTGCAATTTGTGGGTATTCTATGTTTTCCGAAATGTAATTTCTAAACTCATTAATATCTTTACCGTTGAATTTCGGCATGTTCTCAACAATTACGAATATTTCACCTTCAACACTTTTTGAAGGGGATTCGTTTTCTTCAGCTTCAAATACTACTATTGATTCGTCATTGGGAATCGGTTCTACTTCCTGCTCGTTGCATGATATGGCAAATATTGCTGGTATTGCAACTGCCAAGGCAACTATAAGGCGTGTTAATGTTCCTTTTGTTTTTTTTGTAATGTTCATCATGGCTAATCGTTTTATTGTTAGTGATTTGTTGAAATTATTACCTATGGGCAGCGCTACCCCGTTAAAGGCAATGGAAATTATGGTATTTAAATACGTATGCGGATCGTTTGTTGTGTCAATTACAGCCCTATCGGCCTGATATTCATGCACCTCTACCAGCGCTTTGCGCAGCATCCAGTAAAAGGGGTTGAACCATTGCACTATTCCCACCAGCTCAAATAGTACAATATCGGCAGAGTGACCTTTGCTTTGGTGAGCCTGTTCGTGGTGATATATCTCGTTTAACCTCTCGGCAGATATGCCCTCGGGGTTAATAAAGCAGTAGCTGAAAAATGAGAATGGTGGTATTTGTTTATCGTGTTTAACAACTGTAAGGTTTGCTTGTTTGCGTTTATCGCCTTTAGCTGCCATAAGTGCTAGGCTAATGATTTGATGCACAAAACGTAATGCAAAAACCCCCGATATACATATAAATACAACCGTTATAATTGTTGTCCAGCTTATTGAGTTTGATGTTGTGCCAACAATTACTTCTGGAATGTTTATGGTTAGCAGGCTTACAGTGTTAAGTTGTTCAATTGCAAGCATATGCTGTATTTTTGGTAGAATTAGTGGTGCTATTGCTGCAATTGCTGTACCTCCAACAATAAATGATCTTACCAAGCCAAATCGGGTTACCTTTCTAAGCCCAATTAGCCACAGTGCCCAGAAAATAAAAATCCCTAGACTAATTTTTAGCACAATGCTAAGTATGCTACTTGCTACCATCTTGCTTTTGTTTTTTAAGTTCGTCAGACAAAAGGCTAATTATCGATTCCATTTCCTCTACCGAAAGGTCTTCTTCCTTGGCAAAGTACGAAACCATTTGGCGGTACGAGTTCCCAAAGTAGTTCTTAATAAATCCTTTTAAAAACGTGCCCGAGTAATCCTTTTTGCTAACCAAAGGATAGTATTCATGGGTTTTTCCATAGGCGTTGTGCCCAACAAATCCTTTCTTTTCCAAAATCCTTACAATGGTCGATATGGTGTTGTATGCAGGCTTTGGACTGGGCATCCCTTCAATTATGTCCTTAACAAATCCCTTTTCTAGCTTCCATAGGATTTGCATTACTTGTTCTTCTGCTTTTGTGAGTTCTTTCATATCTTGATATCTTTGTTAGAACAAATGTATAACTAAAAAATTAGTTAAACAACTAAATGTGTAGTTATTTTTCCAGATATTTTTTAATGATATGATGTTCAAGTTCTTGCAATGTTTGTTTTTACTGCTTCGTACGCTTTTTTAATTTTAAGTAGATTTTATTAAACCAATACGCTAGTTTTTAATCAGATTGAATACTAAACTTAAAATTCAGAAGCTATGCGTTTATCAACAATTTGTTTTA
>CAZTFJ010000435.1:0-2602 GCA_964612255.1 uncultured Rikenellaceae bacterium
AAATACATTATTTATTTAAAGTTTGGTAGTGGGAATGTTAAAGCACTTTTGGTTTTTCAGCGTTGATTTTTTGCGTTGAAAAAGACAAATGGGATTGACAGTGTGGTGCAGATGGTGGGTGTGCTCTAATTCTTGTTTTTAACTAATTTACACCTAATTCCAAACTTTTAAAAAATTTTTTAAACCTGTAACAATTCATATCTTTTATCGTCATAAATTTAAGTGCTTACTAAAAACTATTTAAGAGATGATAAAAACTACAGATTTAACAAAAGTATTTACCACCGATGAGGTGGAGACAACAGCATTAAATAAGGTTTCGTTCGAAGTTAAACCTGGCGAATTTGTTGCCATAATGGGGCCATCGGGTTGTGGCAAGTCTACTTTGCTAAATATTTTGGGATTGCTCGATAACCCTACATCGGGTGAGTTTTATTTTGATAATGTTGAAGTATCAAAATTTAAGGAGAAGCAGCGTACAAATATGCGAAAAGCCAATATTGGCTTCGTTTTTCAAAGTTTTAACCTTATTGATGAGCTTACCGTTTTTGAGAATGTAGAACTTCCTTTGCTCTACATGAATGTGTCGTCTGCAGAGCGCAAAGCACGCGTTGATGCAGTGCTTGAGCGGATGAAAATTTCGCATCGGCGAAAGCATTTCCCGCAGCAGCTCTCGGGTGGGCAGCAGCAACGTGTAGCTATTGCCCGAGCGGTGGTTGCAAACCCTAAGCTTATACTGGCCGACGAACCAACCGGTAACCTCGACTCGGCCAATGGCGAGGAGGTTATGAACCTACTAAGCGAGCTTAACAACGAGGGAACAACAATTGTTATGGTTACACACTCGCCCAGCGATGCCGAAAAAGCCCATCGCATAGTGCAGCTTTTCGATGGCCATATAGTAACCGAAAACATCAAAAAACTTCTATAAAAACATTAACATTATGCTTATAAAAAATTATATAGTAAGTGCTTATCGAAATATTTTTCGCAGTAAATTTTTCTCCTTTATCAACATTATTGGTTTGGCCATTGGCATTGTTTCGGCCATTTTGGTTTTAGTATATATTTCGGAAGAAACCGCTTTTGATAAGCACCATACCAAGCATGATAGGATATATCGAATTCTGTCCGATTTTCATGTCAACAGCAAGCAAGATTTGTTTGCGCTTACAGCGCATTCGTTAGCCCCAACGCTAAAAGATGAATTTGAGCAAATTGAGGATTACGTAAGGTTTATTCCAACCGAAAACTTTTTCTTTAGATACCAGGGAAACGATTACAATGAGGAGAATTTTTACTTTGCCGATTCCACCGCCCTTCAGATTTTTGATCATTCAATTATTGTTGGAGATCCATATTCGGCTTTATCGCGTCCTTACTCAATTATCATTAATCAAACACTGGCCAACTCGCTTTTTGGAACGGAAAACCCCATAGGAAAGGTTTTGCAAGGGATGAGGAATGAGCCCTATACCGTAACAGCTGTTTTTGCCGATTTGCCCCGAACATCGCACTTTAAGTACACGGCCCTAATTTCTGCATCAACAATTCGTGAGCAGGTAGGCGATGAGGATTATAACGATCGTAGTTCAGGGTCGTTTTGGAATGTAAATGTTTATTCCTACTTACTTTTTAGAGAGAGTGCTTCGCCTGGATCAGTGCTTGAAAATTTCGATAGCTTTAATGAAAAATACATTGTTCCCGTTGGTAAAGCAATTAACGGAACATTTAGCCCAATTTTTCAGCCCTTAACGCAAACCCATTTCCCCGATTACGAAGGGTTACAAGCCGATTTTCCTGTAGGAAATAAGTCAAACCTTTATATTTTTTCTGTCGTTTCGTTTTTTATTCTGGTAATTGCCTGCATAAACTATATGAATATGGCCACCGCACGTTCTGCCAACCGAGCAAGAGAGGTGGGTATTCGCAAAGTGGTAGGTGCCGGAAAAGGCCGATTGATACAACAGTTTATTAGCGAATCGATGCTAATTGCTTTTATTGCTGGATTGCTGGCCTATTTGGCATCGGCTGCCCTTCTGCCACTATTCAATCAGTTTATCGATAAGGAGATTGCTACATTAGAACTTTTTGGCCCAACGTATATTTTGGGTACGCTGCTTATAATTATTTTGGTTGGTTTAGTATCGGGTAGCTATCCTGCTATGTTCTTATCATCGTTTTCGCCTGTAAAAGTTTTAAAGGGCTCAATTATTAAAGGAAAAGGTAAGGTAGGGTTGCGAAAGGTGCTTGTAATTATGCAGTTTACCATATCAATAACAATGATTGTGGCCACCATTGTGGTTACTCAGCAGCAAAACTTTATCAGAAATAAGGATATGGGTTTTGATAAAAATAATCTAATGGTTATTAATGATTTAGATACGACGGTAAGTAACCATATAAACTCTTTTAAAGAGGAGTTACTTCGTAACGCTTCCATCTTAGGAGTAGGCTCTTCGCAGGAGGCCTTGGGGGTTGGTAACGGAAAAATTGTTAGCCGAATTGAGCAGAATGGCGAAATGCAGGAGGTTGGCATAAACCTTATTGGGTGCGACTTTGACTACCTTCAGCTTCTGGGAGTTGAATTAGATGAGGGCCG
>CAZTFJ010000436.1:0-2598 GCA_964612255.1 uncultured Rikenellaceae bacterium
CTACGCGGAGGTCTTGGGATCGGTTGGGATAAACTCCACGCCATCCTCAACCCCGTTGTCCCAAGTGTACGTGTCGGCTCCCGAACCGTTTAGGGTAACAGGGTCTCCTGCGCACACAGCGAAATCGGCTGGGGCTGTTACTGTGGGCAGTGGATTTACCGTTACCTGTACCTGAGCGGTATTCTCGCATCCGGTGGCGGTAGCCGTTCCGGTAACGGTGTAGGTGGTGGTCTCGGATGGGATAAACTCCACGCCATCCTCAACCCCGTTGTCCCATGTGTATGTATCGGCTCCCGAGCCGTTTAGGGTAACAGGATCTCCTGCGCAAACAGCGAAATCGGCTGGGGCAAGCACTTCGGGCAATGGATTCACAGTAATATCAATAGAACTACTAGTTGCCATACACCCAAACTCAGAAAACACGTCAACCGTTACAGCGTCGTTATTTTCCAGAGATGTGGGGGCGAACTCATTACCTATACTTCGAGCTTGAGCCACATCGCCATTAACACGGAATAGGTACTCGGCTCCTCCCCCAGCAGTAAAGACAACCTCCTGTCCTGCACAAATTATATTGCTAGCAGCATTGCTTTCAAGGGTTGGAGTGGGTGAAGAGTACTGAGATGCTAGGGTAAACTCAATGAAATCGGATTTACATTCCCGCTCATCTTCCATCCTTAGCGTATATGTTCCTTCAAGAAGGTTTGCCTGATCCCTAAGGTTAGGATCTGTAATAGAAGGCCCAGTCCAAGTATATGTTCTAGCACCAGTACCTCCAGCAGCATCAATGGCAATGCTACCATCATTTGATTCGGGGCAGGTAGGATTTACAAGTGGATTGGCTGTTGCACTAAAAGGTGTTGGCTGATCAACATTAACAGCGAACATTTTGGTACAAGCGTTATCGTCTTTAATCCAAATTGTATGTTCGCCTGGAGAAAATGCGGTTAGCGTTGTGTTGGAATAGTAATTTGTGCCATCCTTAGAGTAGGTTAAACTACCAAACCCACCACTTGCACTTTCAACAATTATCTCTCCATCATCACCACCAGGACAGTATGTTGGTGTAGATGAGAACGAAGCAGTGATTATAGCATTCTGTGTTAATTCTTTAGTCTCGGTTTTCTTACACCCTTTGCTATCGGTAACTGTAACCGAAAAAGTTCCAGCCTTAAGATTCGTAATTGTTTGGGTGGTAAGCGTGTTAGACCATAGATAATTGAAGTCGCCATCACCAAAATTCCCGTTACCACCAGTTATATTTGTAATAGATAATTGTCCGTTGCTACCACCATAACAGGCAACTGGTGTTTCATCAATGGTAACTACAATGGGATCGGGCTCAATAATATCCTCCGAAAAAGTTTGCTCACACCCATTCTTATCTGTTACTGTTACATAATAAGTTCCAGCTGATCGCGAATTTAAATCCTTAGATGTAGCAATTACGGTTGGATCTTCTCCTTTAGTCCATTTGTAGGTGTAGGGCGAGGTACCGCCAGCTAAATCGTTTAGAATTGCCGTGCCGTTTGAACCACCACTACAAGAAACTGTTGTGGTAGCAATGGTTGCTGTAATTGCTGAGGGTTCATCAAGAATAATTCCAGTGATAGTCTTTGTTACCAACGACTCGT
This sequence comes from uncultured Rikenellaceae bacterium, assembly GCA_964612255.1. GTDB lineage: Bacteria > Bacteroidota > Bacteroidia > Bacteroidales > Tenuifilaceae > Perlabentimonas. The sequence goes on from CAZTFJ010000436.1 coordinate 1,635, forward strand.
CCGTAACATCCACATTGTAAGTACCAGCAGTTAAACCGCTAGGGTTGTATATGCCAGGATCGACAAACGAAGCATCTCCGTCTTTAGTCCAAACATAAGTAACAGTTTGGCCATCTGGGTGAAAATGCCCAATTTGAATTGAACCATCAGAACCTCCGTTACAGTTAACATCACTTTTGCTTTCGACCCAAACACTAAACACCTGCTCATCAACAACGTTAAACGTTTTATCTTGAGTACAACTAGCATTATCTGTTACAGTAATAGTGTAATCACCACCATCCGACAGGGCAGATATATCCTCGTCGGTTGAGGAAAATGAATTTGGCCCTGACCAGCTGTAGGAGAAATCAGCAGGGTAGGTGCCAGTGCCCCCAGTAATACCCGTTATTGCAACAGCCCCATTACTCCCTGGATTAGTAATATTGGTCACGGTTCCGGTAATAACAATTTCATCGGGTTGAGTAATGGTATAGCTACTATTTAATTGACAGCCGTTTTCATCGGTTATACACAGGCAGTATGTTCCGGCTGTAAGGCCGGTTTGGTTCTGGTCTGTAGTTACAAGTCCACTTCCATCATCGGTGGTCCAAAAGTAAGTGAGATTGCCCGTACCACCAGATGGGTTAATGGTTATTGAACCGTTACTTCCACCCGGACAGGTTACATGGGAAAGACTTTCGCCCCCATCGGTAATGGCTGTTGGCTGAGTAATAGTGTAGGAAGTTGTGGCTATCTTGCCATTGTCATCGGTTACGGTAACCTCATAATCACCTGCAGGAAGGTCGGTAAGGGCATTGGTATTTGAGCCATAAGCCGACCCATCTTTAGTCCAAGAATAGGTATACGGTGCGGTTCCAAAATATGTGGTAACAGTAAGCTCACCATTTGCCCCCCCATTACAAGTAACGTTAGTTTTGGTAGTAAAGGTTGCTGAGAAGGGGTTTTGGTATTTGGCGAGGAA
>CAZTFJ010000437.1:0-2587 GCA_964612255.1 uncultured Rikenellaceae bacterium
TACCACTTCCATAGTTTTAGGGTCAATAAGTGGCGATCCGCTGTTACCATAGCTAACCTGACCGTCGAATTGAATAAAGCGAACGCCATTGGTATTGGCGAAAACAGACGAAACAGTACCCGACTTAATGGCCAGATTGGAATATCCATAGTTATACCCAAGGGCAGCAACAGTCGACCCAATTACAAAGTTTCGTTTCTCGCTCAACTTTAAGCTTGGGATTTTCTCCAAATCGGGTAAATCGATCTTGAAACTTGCGTAGTGCCCGTTGTTGTCGAGCACCCCAATGCGAAGCTCTTTGATAAATTCGGCATAAGGGATTTTCATTGATGCGGTAACCGTGTTGGCATCGGCATCAACAAAAGTAATTTGCACTTTGTGAGCTTTCTCAACACAAAAAGCATGCTGTGTAGTTACCAAATAATTGTTTACTTTAAATCCAGTAAGTGAATCGACACATACGCCCCTTTCGTTTAAAAAACTGAGTTGGCAAACCGAAGCGTGGCATGAGGTCCAAACGTTGCTTAGCATATGGGTAAAGTTTTAGGTTTGTGTGGTTCGATTTATAAAAAGAATAAATGAATACAATTTAAAAAGAGTGAACAATGGTAAACACAAACAGCATAGTTACCAGAAAAAACACCACAAATACCCCCACATCAACCGTAATGCGGTTAATCAAGTTCGACTTTAAAAATGATTGTTCTCTTTTCATAGCTTAAAAATTTTGACTTGCACATATTTAAAACACAGCTGCAAAAGACATTAAAAGCAATATTTTAAAAATTAAAACTATTTTTATTGCACAATCAAATGCTTATGTTTGCAATACAGTGGCAAATCTACGGCAATCTAATTGTGTCACAAATTGTCAAATTTGCCAATTTTTAAGTGCTAGCACTTAGTGATAATTGCCTAAAGGGGTTAACCCATTACACATTGTTTACCTGTGTTTTACACAAATAATAAATGGCAAAATGCCAAACCATGATAGAGAAGTTAAAAGAATCGGTTGAAGCCAAATTTGGTCGCAAAATAGCATACCAAAAGGACTGTAAAACGCTATCTGAAAATATTTTAGAACTCACATCAGTGCTAATCAGTCCGTCTACACTGAGAAGGTTTTACGGATTCCTGTCAACGAATTCTAATCCATCGCGTGTCACGCTCGATATTCTATCAACCTACTGCGGATATAACAGCTGGGACGATTTTAGGGATAAGAATAGCAAAACTACTCACAACGAGCCAATTATTGAATTATGGCATAAGGCCAAAACTGCTGCCAATTACATCAGCAGTAAAAATAGCAAAGCATTACGAAGCGAAAACCCACTTGGCTTTTCTAACACCATAACTCGCGAATTTGCCCACGAGCGGTTAAACTACTTCCTAAAATCGGAGTATAGTGCCACTCCTTTCATTGGTCCCGGGGGGTATGGCAAAAGCACGCTGCTAACTAAATGGTACGAGGCATTTGTGTGTAACAACAAAAACGAGAACCACATTGTGCTTTTTATCCCTGCCATCCATCTCGAAGGCTGGATAAGCAAGGAGAGCTATCTGGATGAATGGATATTATCGCTTTTAGAAATTCCTAATTCAAACCTTTTCGATACGCTTAACTCAACACCAAAACTTGCACCGGGCAAATTTATACTAGTTATCGATGCGCTTGACGAGATAGAGACCACCCTACCAAAAACAGAGCGTCTATTTAGTGCTGTGAATAATCTAGCCCTTCGGTTTTCGAAGCAGTGGTTTAAGCTAATCACGTCATCGCGATACTCAACCTGGCAACAATTTGTTAACCAAGCCAACTCAATGGATGCTTGGTTTATGGCCGATGCACAAAACATATCGCCCCTAGGCACAAATATGCCACCCCTTAACGATGCTGAGATACAGCAAATATTAAATCTTACGCTAAATACCGATAACCTCCCAAGGCTGATTACAGAAGAAATACCTTACGATTTACTGCAAATAATTTCGTACCCATACTACCTACAACTTTTTATTGATACATATAACCCCACAAGTGTACATCTTATAGCCGACCGGCTAGACCTACTTGCCGAGTTTTTGAAAAAGCAAGTATTCCTTAGCCCTTTGGCCGATGAAAAAAGCGACATCCTTTACTCAATTGTTGAGCTATCGCAAAAAGAATCGACATCAGGTCTATGTAAAAAGAACGATTTAAAAAAGATAATCCCTATACACTTAAAGTCTGCAGGGAACTATGCCATTGCATACAACCAGCTAATATCGTTCGGCATAATTAGCGAAGAGGTTATAAAAAATGAGTTTGGGCTTTACACCACCCACACAAGAATTACACAGCGCCCACTTTTCAGGATGCTACTACTACATAGGCTAATAGAGCAAAACCAAGGCATTACCTTTTCGCTTTTTGTTGATATTGAAAAAAAATATTTGGGTAAGAAATCACTGCCGCATATAATAAACATGCTGTATGAACTAGCCTACAAGCAAAAAAATATTGAGGCGCTTAAACCTTTTTTCGAATTACAAGAGTCAACCCTCAAGAGTGTTTTTGTTCATCCAAATATCCATTTGGCACTGG
>CAZTFJ010000438.1:0-2571 GCA_964612255.1 uncultured Rikenellaceae bacterium
AGGGGTTTCGCAAACCGTTAAGGACGAGGTGATAACAGGCCTACAAGATAATGGCAGCAAACTTATATATGCAGGCAATTGGTATGATGTAAAAGGTGGCGATGGTATGGAATGTATTATCGACTACAAAGATGTAAATGTACAGTATGCTACCTATGTAAACGGACAAATAGATAGAACTACAGACAGGTGGAGTAATTATTATAATGTAGTTAATATTACAGCAAACATCCCCGGTGGAGCACAAGGTTCTTGGGTTACTCCTTACTTAATAGATCCGCTAAATAACCAAACCCTATAAGTTGGCTACTCCGATGTTTGGAAAACCACAGACAGAGGTGATAGTTGGGAAAAGATATCGAACCTCCTAATATCATCAAAAATCAGGTCAATGGCCATTTCTGAGTCTAACCCCAACTACCTATACATTGCCGACTTAAGCATGTTGTATCGCACAAAGAACGGTGGAGAAAATTGGGATGATTTAACAGGCACATTGCCCGAAGGATTTAATTCTATCACCTACATAACCATAGACAATACAAATCCAGAACATATCTGGATTACAAGCGGCGGATATAATGATGGTGAGAAGGTATACGAATCGCTTGATGGTGGCCAAACTTGGACAAATATATCCGGCAATCTGCCTAACGTGCCTGCCAATACAATAATCGAGAATAAGCTATCAAACGGCACACTGCAGCTATACGTAGGTACTGATATTGGCGTTTTCTTTAAAGAAGGTGATAACGATTGGGTACTTTTTAGCAAAAACCTCCCATCGGTTGTGGTTACCGAACTCGAAATTCATTACGATACCGAAACACCAGAAAATAGCGTACTATACGCTAGCACCTATGGCCGTGGGCTTTGGAAATCAAACTTAGCCCCATTTAAATCTCCCGCAATAATATTAAATCAAGTCGATGGGCCATTCTTCGTATCTGACGAAGTGACCGCCAACCATTCCCTAGGTTACTCAACCTACGAAACCTTTACTGAAAATACATTTACGGTTTATCTTTCAGACAAAAATGGCGATTTCGCATCGGCAGTAGCAATTGGCGAGCTGCAAGCGAACATCGCTGGTAATATTGACATTGAGATTCCTTCTGGCACTGAATCTGGATCTGGCTATAGGGTAAAACTTGTTTCATCAAACCCTGCATTTGAGAGCGAACCAAGCAATGTGTTTGAAATTATACTCGATAATGAGAAACCAACTGTAGAAATTAGCAGCAGCATAGGCGACTATACCTACGTAACGGAGTTTAACGTTTACATTGAATTTAACGAAGAAGTTGAAGATTTTACGCAGGCAGATGCTCAAGTTACTAATGCCGACGTAACCGAATTTGATGCCTCTACAGCCCCAAAATTCCGTATTAGGATAGCACCCATAGCCTCCGGAACTGTTAGTGTTTCGGTTCCCGCTGATGTTGCTTCCGATATCTTAGGTCATACAAACACCGCCTCCAACGAATGGTCAACCATGTATACTGTTACCAGCGTAACACAAGAAACTCTTAACGGATTATCTGTTTACCCAAATCCATCTGATGGACGCATAACATTTGACTACAACCAACCTTTTGAGAAGATCACCCTTTCGGTTTACGATATTACGGGTAAACTTCTTGATACTCGCTTGCTTCGCAATGCGAACAAAGCATCTGTTGATTTTAGCAACCTGCAAAAAGGGATGTATATTCTTAAAATCAGAATTGATGAAAAAGAGGTAAACAGCAAACTTCTTATAGAATAACTTTTATCTTAAATGTAAAAAAAGAGGCCACCAATAACTTGATGGCCTCTTTTGTATGCAAAGGGTGTCGCAAACATTAATCTATTCTGCAACCTTAAAGCCTTATGAATCTTCTAGTTTTTATTCAGATTTGAGTTGATCTGATTCTGGTAATTTGTATACATTTCACCACCTTGTTAATCTTGTTGTATTCACTATTCACCTCAGACAACACTATGGTCAACTCCAACAAAACAATACCCATAATTTTTGTTTAAACACACATTTCCCTAGATAAAAGAGCCTATAAATCTTATAAACTTAGTCTCCAATATTATATCTTTAAAGCAACTTTACATAACATTTTCAGAACAATTCGATTTACGCAACACATAAAAAAACATTATGCTATGAAACAAACCAAAACCTTTTTTTGCTGCTTGCTTACTTTTATATGTGTACAGGCATTTGCGCAAACCCCAACCGATATGCCCACAGGTAAGAAATTTTATATCCAATCGGCAATGAATTATGGAAAAAACAATGGGGGCTACTGGGATCTTCCTGGGGTGTACCAACCCAGCAGGGCTATTAATAAAGGGGCAAACATTCAGGTTTGGAACTTGGATGCCCACCACGATAGGCAGTTCACCCTCGTAAAATCAAACGTTGATGGATACTACGAGATTCAGGTGGGCTACACCACCAATTCTAGGGTTGATATACAGGGAAGAGAAGTAGCCCATGGCACAAGCGTTAAAGTCTGGGATAAAAATGGGCAAAACAACCAGAAATTTAAATTTGTGCATCTAGGCAATGGTCGT
>CAZTFJ010000439.1:0-2571 GCA_964612255.1 uncultured Rikenellaceae bacterium
CATCAATAATATACTTCACATCAACGCTAAGGCCTACCCAACAGGTGCTTTCGGAGCGAATTGTTAACGGCGATAGTGTTGAAACCATTGTGCCTTCTCCTTTGCCAGCAAAGGTTGCCGAGGATGTTGAGATTTTTGAGGAGGAGATTATACCCGTGACACAACAGGAGGTTGTTGAACCACCTAAACCTCCTGCACCCCCAGTTGCTAAATCTGAAAAAAATAAAAGAACAGCCAAAGTTAAGAGAACCACCGTTCGGTCGGCATCAAAGTCCAAGGTTAGGAGAGTAGCGGCCACACCTCACTCTAACAAGCCACGGCTATCTGAAAAACCACTTTTTTCAGATGCTGAGATTGATTCTAGTGTGGAATTACTTAGCATTGTTGAGGATGATGTGGATTTGTCGGATGATATTGTATTGTACGAGATGGCCGAGGAGGAGAGTGTTGAAGAGGAGGTCTTTGCCATAGTAGAGGAAATGCCCCGATTTAAGAATGGCGATATTAATAGGTTTCGTGATTATATTAACGAGAATCTTGAATACCCGGCCGTTGCTGCAGAAAGCGCTATACAGGGAAAAGTAATTCTGTCGTTTGTTGTTGATACAGTGGGTAAGGTAACTAACGTTAAAGTTTTGCGTGGCATACACCCCGCTCTCGATAGCGAGGCTGTTAGGGTTATTGAGTCGAGTCCGCAGTGGGAGCCTGGCAGGCAAAGAGGGCGTGCGGTTAAGGTTGGCTTTACTATCCCCGTTATGTTTGTTCTTAACTAAAAAAGCCTGCAATTTTTCTTGCAGGCTTTTTTAGTTAATAGGTTTCTACTAGTTTTTTGATTCTGGTGGGTCAAAGCCATAAACAATTCCGGTAACCAAGTGGGTGGGCACCTCGCCGTATCCTCCTTTTGTTTCGCGGTTGGTAACCAGCACAATTATACCACCCATATTTACCGCCTTTTTCTTTAGCCTAATATCGGCGCTTCGTTGCGCTGCTTTTGCATTACGGCTTCGGGGCGATGATTTTCCATCGGCTTCGCCAAGGGCGTAAAGACCTTCTACATCTTCTTTGTTCTCTGTTAAGATAACCGTTTTCCAATCGCCCTCATCAATCATCATAACGGCCATGCTGTTGAACTTTTCAACCCGGCCTGTTCTGTAAATTATTTTGTGTACCTGTTTGCGGTCAACATCTTTCACCTCTTCGCTATCAATAGCTTTGTATGTAATGCTGCTTGCCGACACACCCTGTACTTGTACGGGAACTTTCCTGCCGCTTATTAGAACTATTGTGTCCGACTGTGCTACATCGTTGCTTAAGGCAGCAAACGATGTGCTTAGTGTTATTAGTATTACTGCAAGGAGTGTTCTTTTCATAATAGGTGTATTTTATTTGATTCTAAACATTAAAGACATTTGCAGAAAACAAGTGCAAACCCAATGCCAAAAACAAATATCAGATTGAATTCGCTCTAAATGCAAAGATACAATATTATGCTGCAAATTAAAAGATTATATTTTGGTGTGATCGAAGTCAGAGCTAATTATTGCTTTTCGGAATAGAAGGTAGTATTAACTTGCTCTGCTAAATGGCTTAGCGTTATAATCTATTTGCTGAAAATAAATAGAATCGATAAACAGATTAATTTGGTCTGTTTTTTTGGAGCCTTGCTCAATTAATTGAAAATGCCAAGGCTAAGTTTAATGCTTTTGTCCAAATCAATGAATAAACTATTTTTGTATCGGATTAGCAATCGCTTAATATGAAAAAGTTACTTGTTTTCTACCTTGTTATGCCACTGGTATGGTTACTGGTGGTGCTCACCTGTGCCATTTTTTTTGTGGGCGATGCTCTTGTTTGGCTTTTTACCTTTTGGTGGGATAGGAAACTCTGGATACTCCATCGTTACTCAATAATTTGGTCCCTGTTCTATATTTGGATAAATCCTTGGTGGAGAATTGATTTTTCAGGTAAGGAGAATATTCGTAAGGGGCAAACCTACATTATTGTTTCTAATCATCAAAGTGCCTTCGATATAGTTCTTTTATACCGCTTGTGGATGCACTTTAAGTGGGTTGCAAAGCGTGAGCTGTTTCGCATTCCGTTTATTGGGTGGAACCTTTGGCTCAACAGGCACATTGTAATTGATAGGGCTAGCGTTCGGGGTGCAAAAAAAATGTTGCTCGAGGCGCAAAGGCATTTAGATATGGGCTCTTCAGTACTAATCTTTCCCGAGGGTACTCGCAGTGCCGATGGGGTAGTAAAACGTTTTAAGGACGGTGCATTTGCTTTGGCAAAAAAAACAGGTGTACCTATTCTTCCAGTTGTAATTAATGGTAGCCGAGAGGTTTTTCCCAAGAATGGATATTTGTTAAAAGGTGTGCAAAACTTTACTATGAGGGTATTGCCCGAAATTTCACCTGGTGAGTTTGCGTCAAAATCCACCGATGAACTTGCATTATATGTGCAGGAGTTAATTATGCGTGAGCATAAAGTAATTGCTCCCGAATATTACAAGTAATTACATTTATGTGAGTTGTGTTGCTGCAAACCAAACAAAAAAATCATAAATTGTTT
>CAZTFJ010000440.1:0-2569 GCA_964612255.1 uncultured Rikenellaceae bacterium
GAATCCAAAACCTTGATGTTGTAAGCCTGACATCACCTTTAAATCCAAAAAGCTTAGGTTTAATGGATATAACCCAATATGCATACGTTAATGTTATTGAAGATTACTTATTTGTAAGTAGTTACAATTCAGTGAAAATTTATTATTTGGGTGATTTAACCGATTCGTTGGAAGATATTTATCTGGTGGGTATTATTGAAGGAGATTATGCCTCTTATTCAGCCCATGGAGCTTCTATTCAGAGAACAGGCGATAATTTTTATGTTTACATAGCACGTGATTTGCCCGGAGAAAAGGCAAAATTGACCTATTTAAAAGCAGAAGAGATGTAAGTACATATTTTAGTACACATCATAATGAATAGTTTTAAAGGACTTTACCACCTAGTTTAAATCAAAAGTTAAGAAAAATGGGACTTTTCAGAAGGAAAAAACAAAAATCGGAAGGCGATGAACAAAAATGGACATCGAAAGGTGATGGTTTACTCACTTGCCCTGCATGCAAAAAATCGGTTGAGATTGATATTGAAAGCTACACCACATTGCTATTAAGTCAGCATATGCCTAACACGCGTGTGCTCTGTCCATTCTGCTCAACCAATTCACGGGTTGATATTTCGTAAGGCTGTATGGAGTTAGGCGAGGGCAGGTCTGGTTCCAGCGTTTAGGTTTTATCTCAAGTTTACCTAAGTGTGATGTAGGGGCGTATACGGTTTAAGGTTTTGCTGTCAACTAGCTTGTGTTTAGTTAGCTCTTCGGCTGATTTAAAGTTGCCCATGGTTTCACGGTAGTAGATTATTGATTTGGCCTGATAGTCGGATAGGTATGGGTGCTTTTTTAATTCCTGATAATCAATTATATTGATGTTAATCTGTTTCAGGGATAGGCTATCAACCCATATCTGTTCACTGATAGAATTGATTAGCTCTTGCGATAAGCCATAAACTTCGTTTAGCTGGGTTATGCTGTAGAACCCGCCCAGTAAATCTCTGTATGCAATAATTCTTTTGGCGTAGCCACGGCCAATGCCTCTTAGCTGAGTAATTTGCAGTGTATCCACTGAATTTAGCTCTAGATAAACTTTTGCCATAATTTCTTCGTTTGAAACAGTGCTAGAGTCAGCGGCTTGTTCTAGGTTATCTATGTGTTGTTTTGGTGCAATTTGTATGTATGGTTCTAGCTTGGCGAATAGTGTTGAGTCGACAACATACATTTTTGCGAAATCCTTAGCGGCATTGTATTCACCACCCTTTTGGCGGTAGTTCTCGATTACGGCTGCTTGCCGGCGCGAAAACCCCAAGCGCATAAGTTCTGATGTGCTTACGGTGTTAGGGTCGAAGGGGAAAAGTTCAGGTTCGGGTTTTGCGGGGAGTTCTTCCTCAATCATCGAGAAGCGTGGTTTTGGTTTTTTCTTCTCAACTGTTAGTGCATTTACAAAACTATCGATTTTATGAAAGTCGTCTGCATTTGTTATGGGCAATGGTTGTTCAAAAAAAGTTTGATTTAGCGTAGGCAAAAGAGCAATAATAATAAGCAGCAATGAGAGAGTAAAAATCCCAAACCGTTGTTGTTTCGAATAGGTGAACCACTCTTTCCACATATCACGCCTTGTTGTAATTTACTAATCAGTAGGCTAATATATCAAAGTTAATAAAACTTTTAAATCAAACAATTATTTGTTGCTCTACAGGCTTTGCTCTTTGGGTAATTGTTTATAGTATATACAGTTTATGCATACCGTTGTTTACTGTTTAACGCGCTGAAAATTTTGCTAATTTTGCAACCAAAAATAAATTTATATGAGTGTTTTTGCTCTAGTACTTGTTGCCGTAGGCTTAAGCCTCGATACTTTTGCAGTCTCGGTATCGGTTGGTTTAATGAGGTGTGAGGTTCAGTTTTGGCAAGCTGCAAGAGTAGCTTTTGTAATGGCTTTTTTTCAGGGAGCAATGCCCTTGCTAGGTTGGTTTGTTGGCGAGCAGGTAGTTGAATTTACCAATGGACTTGGTCACTACCTGGCGTTTGCCCTTCTTTCTGGCATAGGGATAAAGATGATAATAGAAAGCCTTAAGCCCGAAGAGAAGCGAAACCCAATTAATCCCTTCAAACTTATTGTTATTCTTGGGATGGCCATATCAACCAGTATTGATGCTTTGGTGGTTGGTTTTTCGTTTGCATTTGTTGAAGTGGATATTCTTCATACCGGTTTAGTAATTGGCTTTTTTACCTTTTTATTTGCAATGTTAGGGATGTTGCTAGGGAAAAAAACAGGGTCACTCTTTGGTAAACGAATGGAGATTGTAGGAGGGGTAGTGCTGCTGGGGCTTGGCCTAAAGATTTTAGTTGAGAATCTGAATGGTTCTGGAGTTTTAGGATAGGATATCAATGAAAAAGAAAAGGGCAACCGAAATAACTGGATGCCCTTTTTTTAATGAGTTTGGGTTAAATTTTTAAATCTCCTTTAGCAACTCTTCCACAGCCTTTTCTAGCTGCTTGTCCTCACCATAAAGAACTTTTTCGAAATGAATTTCAACCTTAACATCTGGTTCGAGCTGAAGGTTCTCCAATGGTCT
>CAZTFJ010000441.1:0-2556 GCA_964612255.1 uncultured Rikenellaceae bacterium
AAGCTAAATACCGCCGATAGCCTAATTTTCCAAACCGAGAAGCAGCTTAAGGAGTTTGGCGATAAGCTACCAGCCGATAAAAAGGCTCCAATTGAGCAAGCTCTAACCAAACTTAAAGAAGCGCATCAAAAGCAAGATATTGAAGCCATTGATGCTGCCAGCAACGAGCTAAATAGCGTTTGGCAAGCTGCATCGGAAGAGATGTACAAAGCTCAAGCACAACAACAAGGGCAGCCAGGTGGACAGCAGCAAGCATCGGGTGATGCCAATCAGAAGTCAGACTCGAACGAGGAAGTTACTGATGTAGATTTTGAGGAGGTTAAGTAGTACAAACCTCTCTTTATAATCATCAAAAAGCCTCTGGAATATTCCAGGGGCTTTTTTACAATGAATTGCTATATTTACCGTTGTAAAAAAAACATATTTTTCATATGAAATCAGTTCCATACATAATTCTATTCGTGCTTCTATCGCAATTGAGCCAAGCTCAGGTTGATACCGTTTTTAACCAAACCGATCATCGCAACCTAATGCAGGGGCACTGGAAAAAGTTTTACAAAAACGGTAAGGTGGCCTATAAAGGTTTTTTTAAAGATGATAAGCCCCGCGGAGAATTCACCCGCTATCATGAAAATGGGGTGATGAGCGCCAAGCTACTCTTTTCGGAATGTGGCGATACGGCCCAAGCAACGCTATATTCACCTTTAGCAAAAGAGGTTGCCAAAGGAAAATATCTTCGTCAGAAAAAACACGGACTGTGGAACTATTTTAATTCAAAAGGACAGCTAATTTTTTCCGAAGAATATAGCCATGGGCTAAAACATGGTAAGTTCGAGATATATTACCCAACTGGTGAGGTATTTGAACAGGTAACCTGGAAAAACGATGAGAAGCATGGGCCAACAAAACAGCTTTACCTTAATGGGCAAATAAAATCGCTTATATTCTACGAGAATGGAAAAACGCACGGGCCAGTAAGACTATACTTCCCACAAGGGGCAGTTAGATTAGAAGGCAAGTACCTAAATGGCCTTAAAGAAGATGTTTGGAAATTTTTTGATGAAAACGGAAATCTACTCAAAGAGATTAAGTATCAAAATGGCATTGCAGATAATCAGGATGAATTGGTAACCAGAGAAACCAAACAACTTGATAGCTTGCTGCGTAACGTTGGGAAATACCACGATCCCACCTTTGATGATTTTGTGGGAGGTTCACGATATTAATATCAACAAACTATTGGTAAAAAAAATGCGGGGATAAAAATCCCCGCATTTTTTTGTATTTAAACTATTTAAAAAGTTTTGGTACTAAATCAACCACGCGGTTTGAGTAACCCCACTCGTTGTCGTACCATGAAAGCACTTTCACAGTTTTGCCATTGGCCATGGTAGCCGATGCATCAAAAATAGAACTGTGAGCATTGTGAATAATATCAACAGAAACAACTGGATCTTCAGTGTACTCAAGAATACCCTTCATAGGACCTTCTGCCGCTTTCTTAATGGCTGCATTAATCTCCTCTTTGGTAACCTCCTTTTTTAGCACCACGGTTAGGTCAACTAGAGAGCCAGTTGGAACAGGAACGCGAACAGCTAAACCATCGAGTTTTCCTTTTAGCGATGGAATAACTTTACCAACAGCTTTAGCTGCCCCTGTGGTTGTAGGAATCATAGACACAGCGCAAGAACGAGCCCTACGAAGGTCGCTATGTGGCGCATCCAAAATACGCTGGTCGTTAGTGTATGCATGAATGGTGTTCATCAGCCCGTTATCAATACCAAACGCATCGTTAAGCACCTTGGCAACAGGAGCCAGACAGTTTGTAGTACATGAAGCGTTTGACACACACACATCCTCTGGTTTCAAGTCCTCTTCGTTAACGCCTAAAACAACCATACGGTCAATTTCGTCCTTAGCAGGTACGCAAAGAATTACCTTTTTGGCACCATTTTTAATGTGGTCGCCGTATCCACCTTTTTCGCTCTCGCGCTTGGTAAAAATACCAGTTGATTCAACAACAACATCGGGGGTTTGAGCCCATTTAATATTGATAGGACTACGCTCTGCGTGAACGGGGTAGTTTACCCCATTGGCAATAAGCGAAGTTTCATCGTAGCTAACCGTTCCATTGAATTTGCCCTGGGTTGAGTCGTATTTTAGTAGATGAGCTAGCGTTTTGGTGTCGGTTAAATCGTTAATACCAACAATCTCGATATCGGAACGTTCAAGTGCGATTTTAAACACGTTTCGTCCAATGCGGCCAAAGCCGTTAATAGCAACTTTAATTTTTGCCATAGCCAATTTGTTTTTTAAGTTAGTATAAAAAGTGTAGCTAATGTCTCAGAAACACTTCAAAGATACACAATTATTCAGTTTTATGAATTAATTGAGCCAGTACAATAGTTCAAAAAAATCGCAAACGGTTGAACCATATATGCAATGCAACCAAAAAACAAGGCTCTAATAATATCCTGATTATAACTACTATTTACTTAGGCCTTGTAATATTTCATCCTTGGTTTTGGCAGGTTTCAATCCCAAATCGGAACCCAG
>CAZTFJ010000442.1:0-2540 GCA_964612255.1 uncultured Rikenellaceae bacterium
AATCATCGGATATTGCTGCGCTTGATTACGCTAAGCTACAATTCCCATTAACACTGCGCCTGTGGCGCGAGGGCGACTGGTTTATTCCGTTTGGCATGAAGGGGCGCAAAAAGATTAGCGATTTTCTGGTAGATCAAAAAGTCCCTTTGCATCGAAAAGATTCGGTTTACGTGCTGGAATCGAATGGCGATATTGTTTGGGTTGTGGGCTTTAGGGTTGATGATAGGTATAAATTAGTTAAGGATTGCAAGCAGGTGTTTTTGGTGGAAAGGGGTTAGGTTTTGGTTGTCGGTAATCGGTAGTCGGTTGTCGGTAGTCGGTTGTCGGTAATCGGTTGTCGGTAATCGGTTGTCGGTAATCGGTTGTCGGTAATCGGTAGTCGGTAATCGGTAGTCGGTAATCGGTAGTCGGTAATTGATTAGTGAACTTTAAATCAATCAGTACAGTTCTATTTATGCTTTGCAACCAGAGAAAGGCAGGCAAACAATCATCCAACTTGCCAGCCCTTCCGTGCCCTGGAGTGACGGCAAAGTCAGAGCCATCCAATCATCCAATCAATCATCCAATCAATCATCCTGTATGCCTTAGGCTTGGCTGTTAGGTCTCCTCAGCCTTAGTCCCCAGCTCTTACCTCAAAAATCACAATTTCTGGTCTATTACCTACCCTAACCGGAGGCCCCCAAGTACCAAATCCTGTGGATACATATACATGTGTTTTGTCAATCTGCTTATACCCTCGGCTTACCTCAAAAATTGATTTTGTAATTAGGTTAAGGGGGAACATTTGTCCGTGGTGCGTATGGCCAGAAATTTGTAAATCAATGCCATTTTCAACCGCTTCGTTAAGATTGTAGGGTTGGTGGTCGAGCATTATAGTAAAAAGTTCTTTATCAATACCCTCAACAATGGTTTCGAGCGATTTACGCATATTACCACCCATCATATTCGAGTTTCTATCGTCGCGCCCCACAATATTTAGTATGCCATTTAAGGTTATTGCTGAATCGCGCAAAACAGAAATGCCGTGCTCTTCTAAATAATTTATAGCTTCGTTAGCGCCACCAATGTATTCATGGTTGCCGGTAACGGCGTATACCCCTAGCGGAGCTTTTAGCTGTCGTAGCTGTTCGCCCATATTTTTTTTGATAACCGGGCCCAAATCCTCATCAAATATATCGCCTGCCAGCAGAATGATGTCGGGCTTTTGCTCGTTCATCATCTTTACAAACCTATTTAGCCTTCCGTTCGAAATTATGGTTCCCAAATGGATGTCGGAAGCAGCACCAATGCGCAACGAGGTTTTACCCTTTAGCGATTTGTCAATATCGAAATTAATTTTGCTAACTCTGGGGTAAAGGGCGTTGAAGTATCCAGCAATAATTACAACTGCTGCGGTGGCATAAATACCAAACGTTACTTTACGCAGAAAACCTAAATCGGTTTTTGCAGACAGAAATGATGGGTAACCCGTTAAGCCATACAGCATCTTAAGTAAATCGAAAAGTAAAAACATCAATGTAAGGTAAAGCATAGCGGCTAGCCAGAACGATCCAATTTTTGCCACTGCTTCCGATGCTGCAGAGGGAATTACGCGTTCTAGTAATCTACCTAGAGGATACGATAGAGCAATAATCCAGAATAATAATCGTATTGCCGTTTCGTAATTTGCTCCAAGTTTAAACAAAGAGTTGGTATGGCGGTATATATATAAATTTACTCCAACTGTAATTAGTAATACAATAGCAAAGAATATTATCATAGCAAAGTTTCGTTTCATTAATAAAATGTATAAGTGTAACAGTAATTATATATTTTAAGAGGCTTCGAATTTATGAAATAAACAAAAAAATTGTACTTTTGTTAAGCCGCTGTAACAACAATTAACACAAACACTAATTTAGTTAGCATACACTGTATTTTATGCAACCATCGGAAAGCAATACTGGAAGAGAAGGTAAACCTAACGCAATATCGTGGTGCAATACCGATGGAGTAAATAGTGATATGTTTGAGGCTATTCTGAGCAACTGCGCAGGAAGCATATATGTAGTGCAAGATAGTAGAATTGTGTACCATAATCCGCAGTTTGAGAAGCTCGTTGGGTACAATGCTGCCGATATAAAACGCCTCGATTTTTTAGAGCTAGTTCATCCAAAAGACAAAAAACTTATTAGGCTTTTGTTCTCCAATGATTTTGAGGAAATCACCCAGAAGGCTTCGCGGTCGTACACTTTTAGGGCAGTTCATAGCAACGGCAATATGCTATGGTTCAAGTCTAACGTTTCTATTATTATGTGGAATGGCAGGCCAGCTTTGCTCGATAACTGCTTTGATATAACTCAACAAAAAGAGTTTGAGCGCAAGCTGGTTGAGGAGGAGCAAAATTTCCGTTTGCTGGTGAATGGGTTTGAAGATATGGTTTTTATCATCAGCAAGCGGGGGTTTGTGGTTCAGGCCAACAGGAGTGTTTTCAATAGGTTAGGGATGGGAGAGCATGAGGTGCTGCTAAAAAATTTTGCAGCATTCTTTAGCAAATCGAT
>CAZTFJ010000443.1:0-2535 GCA_964612255.1 uncultured Rikenellaceae bacterium
AGCAACTCAAACGCTATACTTGACAGAGATTGGCAGCCTATGGCTATTAATATAAGCAATTTGGCCACAAGAAAAGAAGACGTTAGTGTTATGTTCTCCATAGATACTACTAATCAATTCACCCAATACGGCGGCTGGAATATCGATAACTTTGCCATAACCGGCGAGTTTATACATAGCGATGTGGGGATATCGGACATGATTACCCCCACCCAAGCCTGCGGGCTAACCAACGCCGAGGATGTTAAGGTAACACTACGCAACTATGGAGGAGCAACAGTTGATGTACCCTTTGACCTTGGCTACTCACTAAATGGCGGAGCATCGTATACCCGCGAAACCTACAGCACACCCATTGAGAGCGAAGCCGACCCCGAAGGGGTTTACGAGGTTGAGTACACGTTTAGCACCAAGGCCGACTTCTCTACACCGGGATTTAAAAGCCTAAAATTCCGCACATTCCTTGATGGCGACCAGGATTCGAGCAACGACTTATACGAAACCACATTCTTTGTATTCCCAACAGTTACATTCCCATACCAAACATCGTTCGAGAGCAATAATGCATACTGGTATCCTAGCGGTACAAACACAAGCTGGGAATGGGGAGCACCTACCGGAACAGCAATAAACCAAGCCTCCGACGGCAGCCGCGTTTGGGGAACCTACCTATCAAAGAAATATAACCAAGACGAGATATCTTACCTCGAAAGTCCCTGCTTTGACATGACAGGCGCTGAAATGCCCGTTATTTCGTTCGATTACATGATGCAAACCGAAGAAGGCATTGACGGACTAGCCATAGAATACTCAATAAATGGTGGAGAGACATGGAACATTCTACCAGCCGATGACAATTACGCTTTCAACTGGTTCGATACGCCCGAGGTCGAATCGCTTGGCACAGCTGGCTGGAGTGTTAACAAAACGGAATATGTAACTGCAAAAAGTTTGCTCCCGGCCGATGTTGATGAGCTGAGCGGCGTTAAATTCCGATTTGTTTTTGGATCCAATCCAACTACTCAGTACGAAGGCGTTGCGCTGGATATGATTAGAGTTTACGAGCTGCCATACGATTTAGGCATAACAGAACTAGTGTCGCCCACAACTGCCTGTGAAATTGGCAAGGATCAAACCCTTGAGCTAAAACTTAAAAACTATGGATACCGTACAGTACCTGTAGATGCAGTAATACCTATAGCAATTCAGGTAAATGACGGTGAAATTAAAACCGAAAATATAACCATATCTGCAGAAATACTGCAAAATGGCGAATATACCTTTACCACAACCAATACTTTTGATCTATTTAGCGCAGGCACATACGAAATAACTGCCTACACTAACCTTGATGTTGACGACAACAACGCAAACAACTCCCACACCACGGCGGTTGAAGTACTTGGTATGCCCGAATTTACTCTTGGCCCCGATATTGGTGTAGAAGATTTTAGCACCCCGGTAACTCTTGATGCTGGCGAAGGCTACACATCGTATAGCTGGTACAAAGATCCCGATTACGCAACAAGCCTTGGTGCAAATCAAACCTTCGACGTTAGCGAAGAGAGCACCATTAGGGTTATTATAACCAAAGAAATTACTGACGGGCCAACCTGCGAAGCGCAAGACGATATAAACGTAAGCATCTCGACAAAAGATGTGGGCGTTACTAGTATCACCAATCTGGATAATGCCTGTGAACAAAGTTCTCCCATAAGCCCAGAAGTTGTAATTTACTCGTTCAGCAACTCTCTTTTCGATGGTTCAGAGGCAATACCGCTTGTAGTTGAGGTTGATGGAGAGGTTGTGCTGACAGAAAACTATACCCCAGCCGACACTTGGGGCAACCAAGACGATACTTATAATTACACATTCGCAGGTACCATTGACCTGAGTGAAGCTAAAAGCTATAACATATCAATATACACTGCCCTAACAGACGATCTGGACAGAAGTAATGATAACGAAGACATTAGCGTTACAACTTATGGCATACCCGATGTTAACATATTGGTTAGAACGTTGCAAGACCCTGAAACTTTTGTAGCTGCCAACAACATCATAACCACAAGTGCCGATACGCTAGTATTTAAGGCAACGGATGGGTTCTCATCGTACCAATGGGAGCGCAAAACGCCTGGCGAAACCATTTGGACATCGCTCTCGAGCGGACAAACGTACACCCCAATTTCGAAGAGTACATTCGACTACCGTGTAACCGTTGTAGACCCCAATGGCTGTGGCACACCCGCAACAAATAACGATACCATATCCGTTAGCGCTTACGATTTATCGCTCAAAACAATAAATAGCCCCACGGCGTCGGTATGCTATACGGGTGAACTTATGCCGCTATCGATAACCATAAAGAATAGCGGGCAAGACATTTATCCTACAGGAACTAACATAACTCTTTCGGCAAACACACCTGTTAGCACTCAAAACGAGACACTAGAACTTACAGAGGAACTTGGAATTGGTGAAGAAATTGTATTCGAATTTCCCGAACAGGTAAACCTACCCATTGGCGACAAT